>NZ_DASRTS010000054.1:0-21685 GCF_035655815.1 Lysobacter sp. | reverse complement strand
GGGCTCAGCCCACCAGCGCTTCTGCCACGAACGGCGGCAGCACCTGCGCCGCCTTGTGGATGCCGGCGCTGTAGTACTTCGTGTCGAACGGCTTTGCCGCCGCGTCCGCCTCGCGGAAGTCGAAGCCGCGGCCACCCTTGCGCGCGAGCGTGCAACTCCACCAGCCGGTGGGATAGCAGGGCTGCGGGAAGGGCAGGGTCTGGAAGCTGTCGAAGCCGGCCTTGCCCATCTCGGCGCGGATGTCCCTGATCAGATCCAGCAGCACCAGCGGCGATTCCGACTGTTGCACGAGGATCCCGTCGTCCTTGAGCGCGCGGAAGCAGCTGTCGAAGAAGGCCTTGTTGAACAGGCCGGTGGCCGGGCCGACCGGATCGGTGGCGTCCACGATCACCACGTCGAGGCTGCCGGGTGCGCAGTCGGCCATGTACGCGATGCCGTCGTCGAACAGGATCTGCGCGCGCGGGTCGTCGTTCGATTCGCACAGCTCGGGGAAGTACTTCTCCGCCATGCGCGTGACCTGCTCGTCGATGTCGCACTGCACCGCGCGCGCCACGCCCGGGTGCTTCAGCACCTCGCGCAGCGTGCCGCAGTCGCCGCCGCCGATGATCACCACGTTCTGTGGATTGGTATGCGTGAACAGCGCCGGGTGGGACATCATCTCGTGATAGAAGAAGTTGTCCTTCGTGGTCAGCATCATCGCGCCGTCGATGAGCATCAGGTTGCCCCAGTCGGTGCTCTCGAAGATCTCGATCTTCTGGAACGGCGACTGCACCTCGTCCAGCTTCTTCGTGATGCGGTAGCCGATGGCCGAACCGGTCGGCTCGAAGTTTTCGTAGTGCCAGGAGGTGTTGGTGCTCATGTGCAATTCCCAGGGGAGGTTGGCGCGGCCCAGTATTCCCGTGCTCGATGACAGGGCGGGCGGCCGGAAGGGGCGGCATTGTAACGGAACCGCCGTGATGCGCCGGACGGCTGCGTGGCGCGTGGCAGCCGGCGCGGAAGCGTCGCTATGGCCTCTGTGCGGGCGTCGCTGAACGTCCCTCGCCGCGCATTACGGGACGTGCCGCCCCCGGCCTGTAGAATGCGCGTCCCCCCGCCCCTCCGGTAGCCCGCCGATGTCCGACTGGTCGCTCGATCAGGCCCGCAAGACGTACTCGATCCCGCACTGGTCGGAGGGCTACTTCGACGTGGGCGCGAACGGGCACGTCGTGGTGCGCCCGCGCGGCGCGAAGGGTCCGGCGATCTCGCTGCCGGAGGTGGTGGACGCCGCGCGCGCCAATGGCGCCAAGCTGCCGCTGCTGGTGCGCTTTCCCGACATCCTGGGCGATCGCCTGGGCAAGCTGCAGGCCGCGTTCGCGCAGGCGCAGGCGGACTGGGACTACGCCGGCGGCTACACCGCGGTGTATCCGATCAAGGTCAACCAGCATCGCGGCGTCGCCGGCACGCTGGCCTCGCATCGCGGTGAAGGTTTCGGCCTGGAAGCAGGCAGCAAGCCCGAGCTGATGGCGGTGCTGGCGCTGTCGCGACCGGGCGGGCTGATCGTCTGCAACGGCTACAAGGATCGCGAATACATCCGCCTGGCGCTGATCGGCCGCAAGCTGGGTCTGGAAACCTTCATCGTCATCGAGAAGCCATCGGAGCTCGAACTGGTGATGGAAGAGGCCGCCGCGCTCGACGTGAAGCCGGGCCTGGGCGTGCGCATGCGCCTGGCCAGCCTCGGCGCGGGCAAGTGGCAGAACAGCGGTGGCGACAAGGCCAAGTTCGGCCTGTCGCCACGCCAGGTGCTGGACTTGTGGAAGAAGCTGCGCGATTCGGGCATGACCGACACGCTGCAGCTGCTGCACTTCCACATGGGCTCGCAGATCTCCAACGTGCGCGACATCGCCAACGGCATGCGCGAGGCGACGCGCTATTTCGTCGAGCTGTCGCGCCTGGGTGCCGGCATCCGCTACATGGACGTCGGCGGCGGCCTGGGCATCGACTACGAAGGCACGCGTTCGCGCGGCTTCTGTTCGATCAACTACGGCGTGCAGCAGTACGCCAACTCCATCGTGCAGCCGCTGGCGGAAGCCTGCGCCGAGAACGGACTGGTGCCGCCGCGCATCGTCACCGAGTGCGGCCGCGCGATGACCGCGCACCACGCGGTGCTGGTGGCGAACGTGGCCGAGGTCGAACAGGCGCACGAAGGCCGCATTCCCGACGTGCACGACGACGAGCCGGCAGTGATCCGCCACCTGCGCGAGGTCTATGCCGAACTCGAGCAGCGTCCGCCGGTGGAACTGTTCCACGAGGCGCAGCATCACCATGCCGAAGGCCTCTCGCTGTACGCGCTGGGCCAGCTGGACCTGGTGCACCGTGCGCGCATCGACGACCTGTTCTACGCGATCGCACATGCGGTGCGCGGACGCCTGAGCTACGACGAGAAGAGCCATCGCGAACTGCTGGACGAACTCAACGACCGCCTGGTCGACAAGTACTTCGTCAACTTCAGCGTGTTCGAGTCGATCCCAGACGTGTGGGCGATCGACCAGGTGTTCCCGATCGTGCCGATCGAACGCCTGGACGAGGCGCCGACGCGCCGCGGCGTGCTGGCCGACATGACCTGCGATTCCGACGGCACGGTCAAGACCTACGTCGAGAACGAAGGTCTGGACACCTCGCTGCCGCTGCACGCACCGCGTCCCGGCGAGAGCTACCGCATCGCGTTCTTCCTCGTCGGCGCGTACCAGGAGATCCTTGGCGACATCCACAACCTGTTCGGCGACACCGACGCGGTGGAAGTGCGCGTGGACGGCGAGGGTTACCAGTTGACCCAGCAGCGGCGCGGTGACACCACCGACGTCATGCTGGACTATGTCGGCTACCGGCTCGACGACCTGCGCGCGGCATATCGCGAAAAGGTCGCCGCGGCGGGACTGCCGGCGCAGGAAGCCGCGCGGATGGACGCCGCGCTTGAAGCCGGCCTGACCGGCTACACGTACCTGGACGACACGCCGCTGGCGTGACGTCGGGCCCCGCAGCACACAGATGAACGCGGACGAAGGCAGAACATTCCGCGGAGCCGCAGGCGCGAGCCCGGTTCCGTCCGCAACCGTCGCCGTCGTCCGTGTCGAACGATTGACCAGATAGGAGAGATTCGGTGAAGACCGGATTCATTGGCCTCGGCGCGATGGGCGCACCGATGGCCCGTTACCTGCACGCCAAGGGCCTGCTCACCGCGGTGGGCAACCGCACCCAGTCCAAGGCCGATGCCCTGGCTGGCGAACTGGGCGTGCGCGCCGCGCGTTCGGCCGCGAATTTCGCCGACTGCGACGTGGTGGTGCTGTGCGTCTCGCTCGATGCGGACGTGCTGGAGAACGTCGCGGCACTCGCCGAGGTACTCAAGCCCGGCGCGATCGTGATCGACCATTCGACGGTCGCCGTGGAGACCGCCCGCCGCTGCGCGGCGATGCTCGCGCCGCACGACATCGCGTTCCTCGACGCGCCCGTGTCGGGTGGCGTGGAAGGTGCGCGCAACGGCAAGCTCTCGGTGATGGTGGGCGGTGAGGCGAACGCGCTGGAGCGCGCCCGCGGCGTCATCGAGTGCTATGCCGCGCGCATCACCCACATGGGGCCGACCGGCGCCGGCCAGGCGACCAAGGCCGTGAACCAGGTGCTGGTGGCCGGCATCAACGAAGCCGTATGCGAAGGCCTCGCGCTGGGCGAGAAGCTCGGCCTGGATCCGGACAGGCTGCTGCCGACGCTCATGGCCGGCGCGGCCAGCAACTGGTTCCTGGACAAGCGCGGCGCGACGATGCTGCGCGACGAATTCGCGCCGGGCTTCAAGAGCGCGCACATGCTCAAGGACCTGCGCATCGTGGCGGCCATCGCGCGCGACAGCGGCCTGCGCATGAGCACGGTGGAACAGGCGCTGGCCGATTACGCGGAACTGATCGAACGTGGCCAGGGCGAGGCGGACACCTCGGCGCTGATCATGCTCAAGCGCGGCGGCTGAACCCGTCGCGATCCATGCCTGCGCCCCGCAACGGGGGCGCAAGGCTCAGCCGGCGCGACGCGCTTCGTAACGTGCGCGCAGGCGCGGACCCAGTTCCGCGCCCACCCAGGCCAACGTCAGCGTCAGGACCATCGCCAAGGCGTTGTAGCGCAGCACGCCACCCAGCGTCATGTCCGATGCCAGGCCCAGCGTGATCACGCTGAGCAGCCAGACCAGTCCCATCAGCGCCACCGCGATCCAGCGGAAACCGCGGCCCGCGATGGCGCCGCCGGCTGCCATCGACACCAGCACGCCCAGCAGGTCCATCAGCGGTATCTCGCCGAGCGGCGTCGACCAGCCCTTGTTGAGGCGCGAGTCGAACACCAGCGTGATCAGGGCGAACAGCATCAGCGCGCCGAGCGCCGCGATGCAGCCCCACAAAGTACGTTTGTTCATGCGATCCCCACGCAAGATCGCGGCAGTCTAGCCGGCAACTGCTCCGCACGCGGTGACCGCGGTCGCGTTGCGCCGTGTGCCCTGCTGGGCGGGCGCTGCATCGGGATGGACGGCACGATGGGCGGCGGAAGATCGCCTGACCGCCGTTCTGACCGCCGTTAAAACGTGGAAAGTCCATGGATCCCCGCCTTCGCGGGGATGACGAGCCAGAGCAACGGCAGATCGATCTCGCCTTTCGCCGGGATGACGAGCGATGACGACGGCGTGTCGACGCGGGCGGTGGCCTTACCGGACCTTGATCGCCATCGCCTGCATGCCACCGCTGGAGAGCTTGCGCTTGGCGTCGGCGAGGTCGCTGGCCGTGCCGTACGGCCCCATGCGCACGCGGTACACGGTGCCGCCGTTGATGCTGGCCGACTCCACGCGCGCGCTCAGCCCGAGCATCGCGATGCGCGCCTTCATTTCCTCGGCCTGGCCCGACGCCTGGAACGCGCCGGCCTGTAGCAGGTAGCGGGTGCCGTCGTCGGCGCCTGCCGTAGCGGTTGCGGTGCTGGTGGCCGATGCGGCCGGCGAAGCCGCGGAAGCCGCCGGCGTGGTGGACGCCGCCGGCGGGGTCGCGGACGGCGTGCGCGCGGGAACGGTTTCCGATTCCACCGGACGCGGTAACGCGGTGGTCGTCGGCGCGGGCTGCGGCTTCGGCTGCGTCCCGGCCAGATCGGCGGCTTCCTCAGGTGGCGCCTGGCGCGACTGCGCTGCCTGACGGCGGGCTTCCTCGCGTTCGCTCGCGGCCAGTTCGGCGTCGGTCATCGGCACTTCCTTGCCGGTGAGCACGGTGTAGAAGTCGAACTCGGTGTTCTTCTTCGCCGACGCGGCCTCGTCGCCCTTGCCCTTGGCCGGCGCGGGCGTGCCCTCGTCGGCAATGGCCTCATCCTCGACGCCCGATGCCTGCGCCGGGCGCGCATCCGGGTTGGGCTGCGGGCGGAAGAAGCCGTCGCCGCTGGACTTCAGGTACTTCGGCGCGACCAGGATCGCCACGACCGCCAGCAGGATGCCGAGCACCATCCAGGCCCAGCCGGGCAGGCCGCTGTCGCCGCCCGAATTGCGTTTTGCCTGCGATTTGCCGCGTCGTGCTGCCACTTGCTACCTCAAGGCCGCCATGGGCCGGTGTGTTCGAACGAAGGCGCCGGCGGCGCCGTTACATGACTTCGGGTGCGCCGACGCCCAGCAGTTCCAGGCCATTGCGCAGCACCTGCCGCGTCGCCATCGCCAGCACCAGGCGCGCATCGCGCGTGTCCGCGTCGTCGACCAGGAACTGGTGGTCGTTGTAGTACGTCTGGAACGTCTGCGCCAGTTCGAGCAGATACGCGGCGATCTGGTGCGGTTCCAGGTCGCGACCGGCGGTCTCGACCACGTCGGGATAGCGCAGCAGCGTGGCGACCAGTTCGCGTGCGGCGACGTCGTTCAGGTCCAACGGCTGCGCGAGGCCGTTAGCAGCGTCGAAGCCGAGGCCGCGCTCCTTCAACTGGCGTTGCAGGCCGCACATGCGCGCATGCGAAACCTGCACGTAGTACACGGGGTTGTCGAGCGACTGGCTGCGCGCGAAATCGATGTCGAACGTGAGCTGCGAGTCGGGCTTGCGCGCGATCAGGAACCAGCGCGTCGCATCGCGGCCGACCTCGTCGATCAGGTCGCGCAGCGTGACGTAGCTGCCGGCGCGCTTGGACAGCTTCACTTCCTCGCCGCCGCGCATCACGGTGACCATCTGGTGCAGCACGTATTCCGGCCAGCCCTGCGGGATGCCGCAGTCCAGCGCCTGCAGGCCGGCCTTCACGCGTGCCAGCGAACCGTGGTGGTCGGCGCCCAGTTCGGTGATCGCGCGCTCGTAGCCGCGCAGCCACTTGCTGCGGTGGTAGGCGACGTCCGGCAGGAAGTACGTGTACGTGCCGTCGGACTTGCGCATCACGCGGTCCTTGTCGTCGCCGAAGTCGGTGGTGCGCAGCCACAGCGCGCCGCCTTCCTCGTAGGTGTGGCCGTGGGCGACGAGCTCGCGCACGGTCTCCTCGACCTTGCCGTCGGTGTACAGCGACGACTCGAGGAAGTACACGTCGAACGCGACGCCGTAGGCTTCCAGGTCCAGGTTCTGCTCGCGGCGCAGGTAGGCGACGGCGAACTGGCGGATCGCGTCCAGGTCCTGCGCGTCCTTCGCGCCGGTGACGACGTGGCCTTCCACCTCGACGCTGTCGCCGCGCAGGTAGGCCGCCGCCACGTCCTTGATGTAGTCGCCGCGGTAACCGTCCTGCGGCCAGTCCGGATGCTCCGGTCCATGGCCCAGCGCGCGCGCCTGCACCGAGATGGCGAGGTTGTTGATCTGCGCGCCGGCGTCGTTGTAGTAGAACTCGCGCGCCACGCTCCAGCCGTTGGCGTCGAGCACGCGCGCGATGCAGTCGCCGATGACCGCGGCGCGTCCGTGGCCCACGTGCAGCGGGCCGGTCGGATTGGCCGAGACGAACTCGACGCCCGCGCGATGGCCCTTGCCGGTCTCGTTGCGGCCGTAGCCGTCGCCCTGCGCCAGCACCTCGCCGATCTGCCCGCGCCACACGGATTCGTCGATGTGGAAGTTGATGAATCCGGGGCCGGCGATTTCGACCTTCGAGAAGTCGCCCGTGGCCGGCAGCGCATCCACCAGCGCCTGCGCGATCGCGCGCGGGTTGGAGCGGGCCGGTTTGGCCAGCAGCATCGCCGCGTTGGTGGAGAAGTCACCCTGCGCCTGCGACTTGGGGCGCTCGATCACGAACTCGGGTGTCGCCAGGTCGGCCGGCAGGGTGCCGGCGGCGCGGAGGGCGTCGATGGCCTGCGCCACCAGGGCGCGGAGAGTGGCTTTCACGGGGAATCTGCGGGTTCTGCGGGACCGCGCATTGTACGCGAGGGCCGCGCCACGCCGGGCCCGCGGCCCTCACAGCCAGCCGCGTGCGGCCATCGACAGAGGCGGCCCGTCGCCGACGATGAAGTGATCCAGCAGGCGCGTGTCCACCAGCCGCAGCGCCTCGCGCAGGCGCTCGGTGATGGCGCGGTCGGCGGGGCTGGGTTCGCAGCTTCCGCTGGGGTGGTTGTGGCCCACGATCACGGCCGCGGCGTTGTGCGCGATCGCGCGGCGGACGATCTCGCGCGGATGCACCTCGGCGCCGTCGATGGTGCCGCGGAACAGTTCCTCGAACGCGATCGCGCGATGCCGCGTGTCCAGGAACAGCGCCGCGAACACCTCATGCGGGCGACCACGCAGCCGCTGCGTGAAGTAGACGCCCGCGGCCTGCGGATCGCCGAGCACCGATCCGCGCTCCAGCTGCGCACCCAGCAGGCGATGGCCCAGTTCCAGCGCGGCCGCAAGCAGGCAGGCGCGCGCGGGGCCCAGGCCGGGAAGCTTCGCCAGTTGCGCGGGCGGGCGTTCCAGCAGGGTTCGCAGCGGGCCGTGTGCCTGCAGCAGGTCGCGCGCGGTGGTGATGGCATCGCGGCCGCGCAGGCCGGAGCCGAGGAAGATCGCGAGCAGTTCGGCGTCGGAAAGCGCGGCTGCGCCCTGTGCGAGCAGGCGCTCGCGCGGCCGCTCGGAAGCCGGCCATTCGCGGATGTGCATGGTGGATTCGGAAGGAGAGGGTAAGCGGCGGGTTCGTCCATGCCGGCGCGTGCAAAATCTCGTGATGGGGCGCGCCATCCCGCCGCTCAGGGACAGCGATTGTGTGGCGCCCGCCGTGTTCCCGCCGCCGGTCGCAGCGATACCTTCGGGTAAGCTAAACGCCGATCTCGCGGTAGGTAATTGCCAGATGGCCGAAGCCGGCTCCCTGCGTGGACACAAGATCCTGCTGTGCGTCTGCGGCGGCATCGCCGCCTACAAGTCGGCCGACCTGGTCCGTCGCCTGCGCGACGCGGGCGCCGACGTGACCGTGGCGATGACCGAGAACGCGCAGCACTTCGTCGGCGTCACGACGTTCCAGGCGGTATCGGGCAAACCGGTGCGCACGTCGCTGTGGGACGCCGCGGCCGAGGCGGCGATGGGGCATATCGAACTCGCGCGCTGGGCCGACCGCATCGTGATCGCGCCGGCCACCGCCAACACGCTGGCCAAGCTGGCCCACGGCTTTGCCGACGACCTCGTCAGCACGCTTTGCCTGGCCACGACCGCGCCCATCACCATCGCGCCGGCCATGAACCACCGCATGTGGCTGCATCCGGCGACGCAGGCCAACATCGCGACGTTGCGCGCGCGCGGGGTGGACGTGGTCGGTCCCAACGACGGCCCGCTCGCCGAAGGCGAATCCGGACCGGGCCGCATGAGCGAGCCGGCCGAGATCGTCGAAGCGCTGGCGAAGGCGGGCGCATGAGCACGTCGCTGCAGGGCCGCCGCATCGTGGTCAGCGCCGGTCCCACCTACGAGGACATCGATCCGGTCCGCTTCATCGGCAATCGCAGCAGCGGCAAGATGGGTTTCGCCGTGGCGCAGGCCGCAGCGCGGCGCGGCGCGCAGGTCGTGCTGGTGGCCGGCCCCGTGTCGCTGCCCACGCCCGAGGGCGTGCAGCGCATCGACGTGCGCTCCGCGGCGCAGATGCACGAGGCGGTGATCTCGCAGCTGCCGGCGGACCTGTACATCGGCGCGGCGGCGGTCGCGGATTTCGCGCCCGCGCAGGCGGCGTCCAGCAAGATCAAGAAGACCACCGGCCAGGACACGCTGACCCTTACCCTGGTGCGCACCCGCGACATCCTGGCCGACATCGCCTTGCATCCGCAGCGGCCGGCGATGGTCGTGGGCTTCGCCGCCGAGACCGACCACGTCGAGTCCTACGCGCGCGGCAAGCTGGAGAACAAGCGGCTGGACCTGATCGCCGCCAACCGCGTCGGCGTGTCCGGCAGCGGGTTCGAAAGCGACGACAACACGCTGTCGGTGTTCGCGCCGGACGGCAGCACGCGGGTGCTGGGGCCCGCGCCCAAGACGCAGCTCGCCGAGGCGTTGCTGGACCTCATCGCCGAATGCTTCCCGCACACCGCATGAGCCCCGCGCGACGCGGTTCACCTTTCTGATCGAGAAGTTGGCACGTCGCTTGCGTCATCTGCAGCGCACGCGCGTGCCGACACACTGCCCCGGCCCCGACGACGACCACGCATGAACCACACGCTCGAACTGAAGATCCTCGACGCCCGCTTTGGCGGCGAATGGCCGCTGCCGGAATACGCCACGCCGGCCAGCGCGGGGCTGGACCTGCGCGCGGCGCTGGACGAGGCGCTCACGCTGCAGCCCGGCGACACGGCGCTCGTACCGTCGGGTCTGTCGATCCACCTGGGTGATCCGACGATGTGCGCGGTGATCCTTCCGCGCTCCGGACTGGGCCACAAGCACGGCATCGTGCTGGGCAACGGCACCGGGCTGATCGATGCCGATTACCAGGGACCGCTGCTGATCAGCGTCTGGAACCGCGGTCGCGAGGCTTTTAGGATGCAGCCCGGGGACCGCATCGCCCAGCTGGTGATCCTGCCGATCGTGCGGGCGACGTTGCAGGTGGTCGACGAATTCGAAACCAGCGCGCGTGGGGCCGGCGGCTTTGGCCACACCGGCGTGCGCTGATCAGGGGGAAGTGGATGAAGGGTCTGGACAAGGAACAAATGGCCATTCCGGCCGCACAGCTGAAGAAGCTGGTGCCGGTGGTCGTCGCGGTGTTCGTGCTGCTGGCGGCGTTCTTCGCCTGGTGCGGCTGGGAGCAGCACCGCGACGGTGCGCGACGCCTGGCGATCACCGAGGCCCGCAATTCGGCGGTCGAGCGCGCTCAGGCGGCGCTGATCGGCGAGCAGAAGCAGTTCGCGCAGCGCCTGTCGGCCGCGCCGGTGCAGGCAGCGATCACGGCCGGCGACCTGGCGGCGGCTTCGCAGGCCCTGGCGCAGGGCTGGGGCGGTGCCTCGGACGTCGCCGTGCTGCCGCTGGACCTGACGGCTGAATACGCGGCGCTGCCCAAGAGCGGCTACGGCCGCCTGGGCGTCATCGAGGCCGCCATTGCCGAGAACCGCCCGCTGGCCGGCATCGTCCGCCATGCCGGCGGCCCGCAACTGGCGCTGGCGGCGCCGGTGCGCAGCGGCGAGCAGACGGTGGCGGTCGCCTATGTGCGCCTGCCGCTGCAGAAGGTGAGCGCCGGGCTGGAACAGGCCGAGGTTTCGGAAGACACCTATCTGGCCCTGCGCCAAGGGGGCTACAGCGCCGTCGAGCGCGGCGATACCGGCCTGGCCGGTGGGGCCGAGGCGCTGGCCTCCAAGGTGCCGGGCAGCGACCTGCGCGTCGCGGCGGCCGTGCCCGACGTCGCCGGCGGCCCGCTGGGTCTGGACGCGCTGGGCTGCTTCATCGCGACCGGCGTGTTCGTGCTGCTGGCCTTCCTGGCCTGGCGTGCGCCGCATCTGGCGTCGCGCCGCAAGGGCACCGACGCGGAGAGTGAAGAAGCGGTTCAGACGCTTGCGGAGAGCATTGAGAGTCTTCCCCCGACCCCGAAGGCTGCTCCCGTGACCGCACCCAAGCCCGCCGTGCCTGCCCAGCCCGTCGCCATCGACCGTGGGATCTTCCGCGCCTACGACATCCGCGGCGTGGTCGGTCAGTCGCTGGACGCCGGCGTGGCGGAGCTGGTGGGCCATGCCATCGGTTCGCTGATGCACGAGCAGGGCCTGACCGACATCGTCGTCGGCCGCGACGGTCGCCTGTCCGGACCGGCGCTGGTCGAAGGGCTGATCGCCGGCCTGCGCAAGGCCGGGCGCAACGTCGTGGACATCGGCATGGCGCCGACGCCGGTCGTGTACTTCGGGGCCTACCACCTGCGCGCCGGCTCGTGCGTGTCGGTGACCGGCAGCCACAACCCGCCCGACTACAACGGCTTCAAGATCGTGGTCGGCGGCATGACGCTGTCCGGCGACGCTATCACCGACCTGTACGCACGCATCGCCGAGGACCGCCTGCACCTGGGCGACCTGGGGTCGCTGACCCAGCGCGACATCTCCGAGGACTACGTCCAGCGCATCGCCTCGGACGTGCAGATCGACCGGCCGCTGCGCGTGGTGGTCGACGCGGGCAACGGCGTGGCCGGCGACATCGGTCCGCGCGTGCTGGCCGCCATTGGCGCCGAGGTCACGCCGCTGTACTGCGACATCGACGGCACGTTCCCCAACCACCATCCGGATCCGAGCGAGCCGCACAACCTGCACGACCTGATCAAGATGGTGCAGCGCCTGGAGGCGGACCTCGGCATCGCCTTCGACGGCGACGGCGACCGCCTGGGCGTGGTCACGCGCGACGGCGAGAACATCTTCCCGGACCGCCTGCTGATGCTGTTCGCGGCCGACGTGCTGGAACGCAACCCGGGCGCGGTGATCCTGTACGACGTGAAGTGCACCGGCCGCCTGCCGGGGCAGATCCTGCGCCACGGCGGTAGCCCGCTGATGTGGAAGACCGGCCACTCGCTGATCAAGGCCAAGATGCGCGAGACCGACGCGGAGCTGGCCGGCGAGATGAGCGGCCACTTCTTCTTCAAGGAACGCTGGTACGGCTTCGACGACGGCATCTATGCCGCCGCGCGCCTGCTGGAGATCCTGGCCGCGCAACCGCGCACGCCGACCGAGACGCTGGCCGCGCTGCCCAATGGCATATCGACGCCCGAGATCAAGGTCGATGCGCCCGACGGCGACCCGCACACGTTCGTGGACCGCTTCCGCGACGAAGCCCGCTTCGAAGGCGCGCGCCTGTCCACCATCGACGGCCTGCGCGTGGACTGGCCGGACGGCTGGGGCCTGGTGCGCGCGTCCAACACCACGCCGGTGCTGGTCATGCGCTTCGACGCGGACAGCACCGACGCGCTGACGCGCATCAAGGCCGAGTTCCGCAGCCAGCTGCTGGCGCTGAAGCCGGACCTGTCGCTGCCGTTTTGAGCAATGCCTTCATCCGGGCGCGGCTTGCGCCCGCCCGGGTAGGAGGTTTGGAATGAACGCCTGTGCGGCCCGCTCTGCGGAGCGGTCGCAGCCTCAGGCGGTCGCGACCAAGGTCGCTCCTACGGGGAGCAGCAAGGCAGCGGCCGGCCGCCCAGGTCGCTCGTGCCAGGCAGGATGTAGGAGCCAGCTTGCTGGCGACCTTGGCCTCGTCCGAGGCGCCGTTCGTATTGTGGCCCCGGGCCGCGACGAACGCCGGTCCATCGAGATGTTCTTGGAGCCAGGTCGGCGGGCAAGGCCGGCCCCGTGAAGAGCAGCAAGACAGCAGCCAGTCGCGACCAAGGTCGCTCCTACGCACCAACTACGTAGGAGCCAGCTTGCTGGCGACCACATGCTTTCGTTCGATGCGCCGACCGTAACCGTCGCCGCAGCTGGACCAAGGTCGATCCTGCGAATTTGCCGCAGGCGCAGGAACCGATCGCTGGCTGCTGCGCGAGCTCCCGATCCTCGCGTAGTTTGCGGATCCTCACTCCATTGCGACCACTTCGCTCCCCGCGGGTAGTACGGCTCAGCCGTCTTTCGTCGGCTTCTTCATCGCGTGATACCGCTCCAGCGCGGTAGCCAGATCCTCGTCGATCAGTTCGCGCTCCGCGAGCTGCTGCTTCAGCAGCGCCTGCTGGTGCAGCAGCTGGTCGTGCTGGATGCGCACGTTGTCCTGCATGTTCTTGGGCACCGGCTTGCCCGACAGCTCGTTCTCGCCGGCGCGGCGGAGCAGGACGACCAGGCTCTGGCGACGGCCTTCCACGCCCAGCTGCGAGGCCTTCACCGTCTCGTCGGCCACCGCCTGGCGCTCGCCGAACGCGCGGCGCAGGTCTTCCTCGGTCGCGTACGACTCGGCCATGGCGCGGTCGCGGCGCGCCTGCGCCTCGGCGGCCAGGCGGGCCTCTTCGTCCGCCTTGGCCTGGACCTCGGCGGCGGCACGCTCCTCGGCCGTCAGCGCCCGCGCGACCTGGCCGGTGGCCAGGCCGCTCTTGGCGTTGATCTCGGTGCGCGCGTTGTCGACGGCGTGGGCCGGCAAGGCATCGCCGCAGACCTTGCGGCCGTTCTCGTTCCAGCAGTACAGCTTCTTGCCGCCGTCGCCCTTCTGCGCCAGCGCCACGCCGGACGCGGCGATCAGGAACGTGCAGGCAAGCAGCGGCAAGGTCTTGTTCATGGCAGGCAAGGCGTAGGGACGTCGTTGGCAAAACTCATGCAAGACTCACGCCATGGCGGCGTGCGTCACGCGGCCGTTTCGCTGCCGTAGGCCTCGCGATAGGCCAGCAGCCGTTCGCGCTGGCCGGCCAGTTCCGCGTGGCCGCCGGCGAACGCCAGCAGGTCAGACAGCGTCGCGACGGCGATCACGGGCAGGCCATGGTCGGCTGCGACCGTTTGTGCCGCGGAGCGTCGGGTTTTGGCCGGATCGACGGCTTCCTGCCGGTCCAGCGCGATCACGATGCCCGCGACCTGCCCGCCGGCCTCGCCGATGATGCCCAGCGCCTCGCGGATCGCGGTGCCGGCGGTGATCACGTCGTCGACGATCAGCACGCGACGGCCCTGCAACGGTGCACCGATCAGCGAGCCGCCCTCGCCATGCGTCTTGGCTTCCTTGCGGTTGAACGCCACCGGCAGGTCGCGCCCGCGGCGCGCGTACTCGCAGGCCACCGCGGTCGCCAGCGGGATGCCCTTGTAGGCCGGACCGAACAGCAGGTCGAACGACACGCCGTGCGCGTCGATCGCATCGGCGTAACAGGACGCCAGTCCGGCCAGCGCGGCGCCGGAATCGAAACGGCCGGCGTTGAAGAAATACGGACTCTGGCGCCCGGACTTGAGGGTGAAGTCGCCGAAGCGCAGGGCGTCGGCGCGCAGGGCCAGGTCGAGGAAGCGGGTGCGATGGTCGGTCATGTCGGAGCAACGGGTCGGAGGGAATACAGCATCACGTGCTGCGGGCCGGCGCTGCCGCCCTGGTACAGCTCGCCGGTGTCGACGAAGCCGGCCTTGCGGTAGGCGGCGACCGCGATGCGGTTGGCGCAGTTGACGGTCAGCACCAGCAGCGCGCGTTCGGGATGGCGTTGGCGCAGATCCTCGCAGCAGGCGCGCACCGCCTGCGTGCCGTAGCCGCGGCCCTGCTGCCGATGGTCGATGGCGAACGCGCGCAGGCCGACGCCTGGAGCGCCCAGCGGGCGCCCGATCACGGCGTTCGGTGCGAAATCCAGCCGGTAGAAGCCGACCACCGCGTCGCCGGCCCACACCGCCATCGCCTCGCTCATCGGGTCGCGCAGGGTGTCGCCGAGGTTGAAGGCGGTGTCGCCCACGTAGCGGTACTGCTCGTCGGTCACGCGCAACGCGCGCACCGCCCTTGCAGCGGTGCTGTCGGGATCCACGATCGGTTCGACGCGGACGCGGGCGGTGACGACGGACATGCCGCGCATGATAGGGCCTGCCGCACCGGCGCCGGGCTATGATCCGCCGACACCTGCCGGAGTACGCATGCGGATCATCAGCTTCAACGCCAACGGCCTGCGTTCGGCCGCCAACAAGGGCTTCTTCGACTGGTTCAGGACACAGGACGCCGACGTGCTGTGCGTTCAGGAAACCAAGGCGCAGGAGCACCAGCTGGCCGGCCCGCAATTCCTGCCCGAGGGCTACCGCGCGTGGTTCAAGGACGCCATCACCAAGAAGGGCTACAGCGGCGTGGCGATCTACAGCCGCCGCGAGCCGGACGAAGTGCGCACGTCCATGGGCTGGGCGCCGTTCGACGATGAAGGCCGCTACATCGAGGCGCGCTTCGGCAACCTCAGCGTGGTGTCGTTCTACATTCCGTCCGGCTCGTCGGGCGAGCTGCGGCAGGGCTTCAAGTTCGAAGTGATGGACTGGCTGCGCCCGCACCTGGACGAATGGCTGCGCAGTGGCCGCGACTACGTACTGTGCGGCGACTGGAACATCGTGCGGTCCCGGCTGGACATCAAGAACTGGACCAGCAACCAGAAGAACTCCGGCTGCCTGCCGCCGGAGCGAGACTGGCTCAACGGCCTGTGCGTGGATACCCACGGCTGGGTCGATGCCTACCGCACGCTGCACGCCGAGGGCCAGGACTACACCTGGTGGAGCAACCGCGGCGCCGCACGCGCCAACAACGTCGGTTGGCGCATCGACTACCAGCTGGTCACGCCGTCGCTGGGGCCGAAGCTGAAGGCATGCTCGATCCTGCGCGAGCCGCGCTTCTCCGACCACGCGCCGTTCACGGTCGACTATGACCTCTGACGTCCCGAGCGCAGCGCGCCAACCGGAGCTCAAGGGCTGGCGCCTGGTCGCCGCGAACCTGCGCGAGCCCAAGGTCCTGGCGATGCTGCTGCTGGGCTTCAGCTCGGGCATCCCGATCTACCTGGTCGGCAACACGCTCGGCTTCTGGATGCGCGAGAACGCGATCGAGCTGTCGACGATCGGCTTCCTGTCGTGGGTGGGCCTGGCGTACTCGCTGAAGTTCCTGTGGGCGCCGCTGATCGACAAGCTCGATGCTCCGCTGCTCGGCCGTTGGCTGGGGCGCCGTCGCGGCTGGATGCTGCTGTCGCAGATCGTCGTGGCGCTCGCTCTGACCGGCATGGCGCTGGTGCAGCCGGTGCAGGGCGAACTGATGCTGGTCGGCGTCGCGCTCGATCAACTGCTGGTGTTCGGCGGCCTGGCGCTGGTGGTCGCGTTCGCCTCGGCGACGCAGGACATCGTCATCGATGCCTGGCGCATCGAGATCGCGTCCAGCAACGAACAGCAGGGCCTGCTCACCGCCACCTCGGCACTGGGTTACCGCGGTGCGCTGCTGGTCACCGACGCGCTGATCCTGATCCTCGCCGCGCATATCGGCTGGTCGCTCTCGTACGAGGTGATGGCCGCGCTGATGGGCGTGGGCATGCTGGCCACGTTCCTGGCGCGCGAACCGGCGGCGAGTACGCAGGTCGCGGCCGCCACGCACGCACGCCTGCTGTCGCCGGAAGGGCTGTACGACGCGATCGTCGCGCCCTTCGTCGTGTTCTTCCGCGACCACGGCCGCTGGGCGCTGCTGATGCTGCTGGCCATCAGCCTGTACCGCCTGCCGGACTTCCTGCTGGGACCGATGGCCAATCCGTTCTACGCCGACCTGGGCATGGACAAGGAAACCGTCGGCGCCGTGCGCGGCACGTTCGGCCTGGCCGCCACCGCCCTGGGCATCGCCGCGGCCGGCCTGTGCGCGCTGCGCTTCGGCTTCTTCACCACGCTGCTGGCCGGCGCGGTACTGGGGCCCGGCTCCAATCTTGCGTTCTCGTACCTGGCGCTGCATGGCGCCGACCCGGGCGTCTTCACGGCGGTCATGGCCATCGACAACTTCTGCAACGGTTTCGCCGGGGTGGCCCTGATCGGCTACATGTCCAGCCTGACCAATATCGGCTACACGGCCACCCAGTACGCCCTGCTCAGTTCGTTCTACGCGCTGCCCGGGAAGGTCCTGAAGGGCCTGTCGGGCGTGGCCATCGAACATCTCGAAGTGGGCCGCAGTTTGCTCGAGGCGTATTCGCTATTCTTCGCCGGTACGGCCCTGGTCGGGGTGCCCGCCCTGCTGCTCTGCCTGATCCTGGCCGTGCGCCGACCCGGTGCCGGCATCAACGCACCTGCGGTGGAGTGAACGGCGCCCCCGCGCTCGTTCAGGGGAAAAACGCATGACCGACATCATCCTGCACGACATCGATCCGCTGCTGCTGGATCGCATCAAGCGCGTGGCGAACGGCCGCAGCTGGCCGCTGCAGGAAGCGCTGCTGCACCTGCTCGAGCACGGCCTGTTCGCGGTCGAAGCCGAGATGGCCGCACGCTTCAACGACAGCGATGCCAATGCCCTGCGGGCGGCGATCGCCGCGCTGGAAGGCATTCCCAGCGATCCGGGTTTTTCGCTGATCGGCCGCATGGATCGTCCGTCCGACGTGCAGACGCCGACGCTGGAAAACAGCGGGCTTACCGACGTCGACCGCGACCTGATGGCCTACGCGCAGAAGGCCTGATCCGACGCGTCAGGCGGGATGGATCGCGCCGAGCACGCGCGGCCCGCGCGCGCCGGTGACGCTGGGCAGGTTGCCCGGCAGTCCGGCCAGCGTCTGCCGGGCCAGCCAGGCGAAACCCATCGCCTCGACGAAATCCGGATCCACGCCGTGACGGGCCGTGGATTCGACGATCACGCCCGGCAACTGCGCTGCGATCCGTTCGAGCAGCCTTGGGTTGTGCACGCCGCCGCCGCAGGCCAGCACGCGCGCCGTATCCGGCTGCTGCGCGCGCAGCGCATCGGCGATGGTGATGGCGCTCAGTTCGAGCAGCGTCGCCTGCACGTCGGCCGGCGCCTCGTCGCCCTCCAGCCGGCGTTCGAGCCACTCCAGGTGGAAGTGGTCGCGACCGGTGCTCTTGGGCGGCGGCAGCATGAACCACGGTTCGTCGAGCAGGCGCATCAGCAGTTCGGCGTCGAGCTGTCCCTTGGCGGCAAACGCGCCGTCCGCATCGAACGGCCGGCCGGTATGCCGCAGGCACCATGCATCGAGCAGGCAGTTGGCCGGGCCGGTGTCGAATCCGCGCACCGTGCCATCGGCCGGCAGCAAGGTGAAGTTGGCGATGCCGCCCAGGTTCAGCACCGCGCGGTGCTCGTCCGCGCGCTGCAGCAGGGCCGCATGCAGTGCCGGCAACAGTGGCGCGCCGTGCCCGCCGGCGGCGATATCACGGCGGCGGAAATCGGCCACCGTGACGATGCCGGTGCGTTCGGCAATCAGGTTGCCGTCGCCCAGTTGCCAGGTGAACGGATGACGTCCGTCGAGGCGCGCGCCCTCGGGGCGATGACGCACCGTCTGGCCATGCGAGCCGACGGCGAGCACTTGGCCCGCGTCCACGCCGGCGTCTGCAAGCAGGCGCAGCGTCGCGTCGGCGAAGGCTTCGGCGATGCGCACGTCCAGCGTGCCCAGTTCGTCGAGCGACGTCGCGTCCGCGCCCTGTCCCAGCGCGACCAGTCGCGCACGCAGCGATTCGTCCCAGGCGTAGGTGCGGCCCAGGACCAGTTCGACGTCGTCGCGTGCGCCCTCGGCGCCTGGGCTGAAGCGCACCAGCGCGGCATCGATGCCGTCGGCGCTGGTGCCCGAGATGAGACCGACGAACAGGCCCTGCGACGGGCCGGCCGCGAATGCGGGCATGCGTCGGTCAGGCCTTGTTCTTGGCCGGCTTCTTGACCTTCGCGGTCGCGGGCGAAGCCTCGCCGGCGTCGGCGTAGATGATGTTCTCGACCTGCTGGATGCGGGCCAGCGCCACGCTCGTCTGCGCGCGGAACTGCGCCAACGCCACGCCCGACAGCGGTTCCGGCGGCGGCATGGTGATCGACAGCGGATTGCGGTGCGCGCCGTTGACGCGGAATTCGTAATGCAGATGCGGACCGGTGGACATGCCGGTGGAGCCGACGTAGCCGATTACCGTGCCCTGTGCGATGCGCTGGCCGGCCTTGATCTTGCCGATGCGCGACATGTGGCCGTACAGCGTGGTGTAGCCACGCCCGTGGTCCAGCACGACCGCGTTGCCGTAACCGCCCATCCAGCCGGCCGACTTCACGCGTGCGTCGCCCGCGGCCATGATCGGCGTGCCGGTGCGCGCGGCATAGTCCACGCCCTTGTGCATGCGCATGCGGCCCAGCACCGGATGGCGACGCGCGCCGAAGCCCGAGGTCAGGCGCGCATACGGAATCGGCATGCGGATGAAGCTCTTCTTCAGCGGACGGCCGTCGCCGGTGAAATACTCGGCCTTGCCGTTGCGCTCGAAGCGGAAGCCGGTGTGCAGCTTGCCGCCGGTGGTGAACGTCGCGGCCAGCACCGGGCCGGACTTGATCAGCTCGCCTTCGCGCCAGGTCTGCTCGACCACGACGCTGAAGCGGTCGCTCGCGGCGACGTCTTCGTTGAAGTCGATGTCGTACTTGAAGATCTCGTCGGTCAGCGTGTTGATGTTGCTGCCCGACAGGCCCAGCTTGCGCGCGGAATGGAACAGCGACTTGCCGACCTTTCCGCTGATGACGACCGTGCGCTTCTCGGTCGGACGCACGATCACCTTTTCGGTGATCTTGTCGCCGGCGATGCTCAGTTCGACGCGTTGGCTTTCGTCGCGGTCGTAGCGGAAGGTGCGCAGCTCGCCGTTGGCCGGCAGGTCGAACGCGAGTTCAGTGCCGGGCTTCAGGCGCGTCAGCAGCGCCTTGTCGCCGGATTCGTCGAGGATGCGATGCATCGTCGAGGCGGGCAGGTCGAGGTTCTCGAACACCGAGCCCAGCGTCTGGCCGCGCTCGACGCGCACGATCTGCCAGCTGTCGCCGCTGTGTCCCTTCAAACGCGCGATCGGCAGCGGCGGGAGGCTCAGCGCGAGCGAGCTGCGCTGCGTGTGCACCGGCTGCGGGTTGGCGCTGGGGCCGAAACCGGGCACGATCGCCGCAACCAGAACGCCGAGCGTCGCGAACAGGCTCGCATGGGCCCACTGGCGACGCGACCAGCGACCGGTGAATCCTTCGGAAATCTGGCGGGTCAGCACCGGGCGGTGCAGGGCGGCTTCGCGCTTGGCCTTGAGCCGTTGGCGACGTTCCGTACCGCTGTCGGATGCTGTCATCGAGGGATTCCCGCGCGTGGTGTGAAGGCCATGTAGCGGCGTTACCATAGTGACGCGAGCAGTGTGCGTCAAACCCTTGAGCTGAATAGGGTTTTTCGCCCCGACCGGCCCCTGTAAGGTTTAACCCCCGTTTAACCCAAGACCATGACCGCGGTCGCGATCCGGCCCGGTCCGCATTCACGAAAAGAGCCCGCCTTTGTCCTCCCCGACCCCCACTGTCCAAGACGCCCTCGACCTGATCGGCCGCGGCGCTGAAGAGATCCTCAAGCGCGAGGAGCTGGAAGCGCGCCTGAAGCTCGGCCGCCCCCTGCGCATCAAGGCCGGTTTCGACCCGACCGCCCCGGACCTGCACCTGGGCCACACGGTCCTGCTGAACAAGATGCGCCAGTTCCAGGACCTGGGGCACCAGGTGATCTTCCTGATCGGCGACTTCACCGGAATGATCGGTGACCCGACCGGCAAGAACGTCACCCGCAAGCCGCTGACGCGCGAGGACGTGCTGGCCAACGCGGAAACCTACGCCGAGCAGGTGTTCAAGGTGCTCGACAAGGAGCGCACCGAGGTGCGCTTCAACTCCGAGTGGTTCGGCCAGATGAGCGCGGCGGACATGATCCGCCTGGCCGCTCAGCACACGGTGGCGCGCATGCTCGAGCGCGACGACTTCGCCAAGCGCTACGCCGCGCAGCAGTCCATCGCGATCCACGAGTTCCTGTACCCACTGGTGCAGGGCTACGACTCGGTCGCGCTGAAGGCCGATGTCGAGCTTGGCGGCACCGACCAGAAGTTCAACCTGCTCATGGGCCGCGGCCTGCAGGAGCACTACGGCCAGGCGCCGCAGATCGTCCTCACCATGCCCTTGCTGGAAGGCCTGGACGGCGTCAACAAGATGTCCAAGTCGCTGGGCAACTACATCGGCATCAACGAGCCGGCCATCGACATCGTCACCAAGACGATGAAGATCGACGACGTGCTGATGTGGCGCTGGATCGACCTGCTCAGCTTCGACATCTCGATGGGCGAAGCCGCGCAGCTCAAGCGCGACATCGAAGCCGGGCAGCTGAATCCGCGCGATCTGAAGATGCGCCTCGCGCGCGAACTGGCGGCCCGCTTCCACAGTGCGGCAGCGGCCGAGCAGGCCGTTGCCGGCTGGAATGCCGCCGTGCGCGGCGAAGGTGACATCGCGTCGCTGCCGCTTACCGATGTGGTGGTTCCGGCCGAAGGTGTGCGCATCGCCGCGCTGTTGACAGCCGCGGGATTGACGCCAAGCAACTCGGAGGCGAACCGCAAGCTCAAGGAGCGCGCGGTGCGCCTGGATGGGGAAGTGCTCGAGGACGCACAGCGTGTGTTCGTTCCGGGTTTCGAGGGCGTCCTTGCAGTCGGCAAGCGCACCTTCGCGCGCATCCGGCTGGTCGCCGCGTAACGCGTTTCGGATGTTCGTCGCGCGCTCGCGCAACGACATTCATGAAGGCGTAAAAATTTTCTGGGCCAGCCTCTTCCAAATTGCGATGTGCATGTGCACAATGCGCGCCCCGCCGAGGTGAAGTTGATCGAAGCGGGGGTGTGTTGGAGGCGGTTTTCGAAGGGCGGTTGACGAACTTCGAAGGTGCTGTAAGATGCGCGGCCCTGCTGGCTGGGACGGCCGTCGAAGGA
>NZ_DASRTS010000053.1:0-81469 GCF_035655815.1 Lysobacter sp. | reverse complement strand
CCCTTGGCGTCGAACTCGAACAGGGTGACGTCGTGCAGTTCGAGCCAGCGATCGCCATCGCGTTCGCGTTCCTGCCCGCCCTGTGCGTTGAGGATGATCTCGCCCTCGCGCGCCCAAACACCGGCGTATTGCGCGACCACGGCATTGCCGGACTTGGCGCTGGACTTCAGCGCGTCGGCGCGCTGCTGCGACCACGGGGCGACGCTTTCGCCGTTGACCACCATCAGCGCGGTCAGGATGGCCAGCGCGCCAGCCACGGCAAGGCCGAGGCGACGCCGCGACAATCCCACCGCGCGCAGTGCAGTGAGTTCGGACGTGGCGGCCAACTGGCCCAGTGCCATCAGCGACCCGATCACCGCGGCGTACGGAAACAGGTAATACGCACGGCGCGGCACGCTCAGCGCCATGTAGGCGAAGGCCTCGGAGATGCCGTACTTGCCCTTGCCGATGTCGCCGAATTCGCTCACCAGGCCCAGCATCACGTCCAGGCCGGCCAGCACCGCCCAAGTCAGCAGCACCGTGCCCAGCACGGTGCGGCCGACGTACCAGTCGTGGATCTTCGGCAGCAACCTGAGCTTCATGCGGTCGCTCCGATGGTGGGAGCGGTTGGCTTGCGCCGTCCCAGGCGCCCATCGGTGAAATACAGCCACAGCGATACCGCCATCACCGGCACCACCAGCCACCAAAGTCCCAGTCCGGACGCGATCTTGCCGTCCTCCAGCCAGCCGCGACCGGCCGTCATCAGGTTCTGTCCGATCAGGTACGCCAGGAAGCCGACCAGGATGCGGCCGTAGCGCGCCTGCCGCGGCATGCTGCGCGCCAGCGGCACGGCCATCAGTGCGAAGGCGAATGCCAACAACGGGGGCGCGATGCGGTAGTGCAGTTGAGCGCGAGCCTCGGGGCGCCCGTCGGTGAGCAGCGCGGTCGTGGGCTGCAACTCCGGCGAGTCGGGGTCGTAGCGCGATGCATTGGCAGGCAGCAGGATCTCGTTGCTCGCGTAGCGCATCAGGCGGAAATCCTTGGCCCCAGCGCGCGAGCCTTCGATCTGGAAACCGTCTCCCAGCGTCAGGTAGCGATGGCCAGCTTCGTCCACTTTGAGCTGCCCCTGGTTGGCGGTCACCACATCGACGCGGTCCTCATCGCCGGCGCGGAACAGGAACACGCGCTCCAGCCGGGTCCCGTCCTTGGACATGTTGGACACGTAGATCACGCCGCCGTTGTTGGGGATGCCAGTGAAGGCGCCGGGTTCCAGGCCGGCCATCACCAGGTTCCGGTTGGCCTCGTTGATCATTTCCTTGGACAGGCGGTTCGCCGCCGGGCCCAGCCACAGCGAACAGGCCGCCACCACGCCGACCAGCGGGACCACCACCAGCAGCAGGGGCCGCAGCATGCGCCGCGGCCCGACGCCGATGGATGCGATGACCGGCATCTCCGAGTCGCGGTACAGCCGGCCCACGCCCATCATCAGGCCGAGCATCAAGGCCAACGGCAGGATCAACGGCAACCACTGGATCAGCACCAGACCCAGCTGGATCATCATCATCCCGGCCGGTACGCGGCCGCGGGCGATGTCCTGCAGCACGTCGGTGAAGGCGCCACCGACGGTGACGATCAGCAGCACGATCAGCGTGGCAAAGATCGCCTGGGCGAATTCGCTGAGCAGGTAGCGGTCCAGCTTGGGCATCGGTCGGCGTCGGGCAGCGGGGTCACAGGGTATTGGAACGGGCGCATGCGGCGCGTCGTTCGAGCCAGGTCCTTGGCCTGCTTGAACCACACCCCCTCGGCAGCTCCGCCGCCCGGCGGGCCACGGGCAGCGGCCTGCTAGAATCGGGGGTTCGTCCGAGGGCGTGAGACGGCTGCGCGACGCGCGGCCATGGGACATCGCGTCCCCCTCACGGCTGCTCGATTGTACGGAACTGCTCCTTCAATCTGCTTCGGGAATCTGTTGGATGGCCCTGGAATTCGACCTGAACCGCGACGCGCCCGCCGCCGCCCATACCGATTGCGTCGTCGTCGGCGCCTTTACCGACAACAGCCTGACGCCGGCCGGCAAGGTCATCGACGAGGCCAGCGGCGGTCGGGTGTCGGCCCTGCTGGGCCGCGGTGACGCCAGCGGCAAGACCGGCCAGACCGCGCTGCTGCACGACCTGCCCGGCGTGACCGCGCCGCGCGTGCTGGTGGTGGGGCTGGGCGATGCCGCCAAGTTCGGCGTGCCGCAGTACCTCAAGGCCGTGGGCGACGCGGCGCGCGCGCTCAAGTCCGGCCCGGTGGCCAACGCACTGTTCACCCTGTCCGAAGTCGCCGTGACCGGCCGCGACACCGCCTGGAACATCCGCCAGGCCGTGATCGCCGCCGACCACGCCTGCTACCGCTACACCGCCACGCTCGGCGCCGCCCGCAAGAAGGACGAGTCCGGCCTGCGCAAGCTGTCGGTGCTGGGCGATGACGCCCGCGCTTTGGCGCAGGGCCAGGCGATTGCCGCGGGCGTGCAGTTCTCGCGCGAGCTGGGCAACCTGCCGCCGAACATCTGCAACCCGGCCTACCTGGCCGCGCAGGCGCAGGAGTTCGCCGGCCGCTTCCCGACCACCTCGTGCGAGGTGCTGGATGTGGCGGAGATGACCGAGCTGGGCATGGGCTCGCTGCTGGCCGTCGGCCGCGGCTCGGCCAACCCACCCAAGCTCATCGTCCTGAAGTACAGCAACGGCGGTGACGCCAAGCCGTACGTGCTGGTCGGCAAGGGCATCACCTTCGATACCGGCGGCATCAACCTCAAGACGCAGGGCGGCATCGAGGAGATGAAATACGACATGTGCGGTGGCGCCACCGTCATGGGCACATTCGTCGCCGCGGTGGGCATGCAACTGCCGATCAACCTGGTCGTGGTGGTGCCGGCCGTGGAAAACATGCCCGACGCCGATGCCTACCGCCCGTCCGACGTGCTGACCAGCATGTCCGGCAAGACGATTGAAGTTGGCAACACCGATGCCGAGGGCCGCCTCATCCTGTGCGATGCGCTGACCTATGCGCAGCGCTTCGAGCCGCAGGCGCTGGTCGACGTGGCCACGCTCACCGGCGCATGCATGGTGGCGCTGGGCAAGTTCGCCTCGGGCCTGATGAGCAAGCACGACGATCTGGCGGGCGAACTGCTGGAGGCGGGCGAGAACGTCTTCGACCGCGCCTGGCGCCTGCCGCTGTGGGACGAGTACCAGACCCTGCTGGAATCCAGCTTCGCCGACGTCTACAACATCGGCGGCCGCTGGGCCGGCGCGATCACTGCCGGCTGCTTCCTGGCGCGCTTTGCCGAAGGCCAGCGCTGGGCGCACCTGGACATCGCCGGTTCCGCATCGGACGAAGGCAAGCGCGGCATGGCGACTGGCCGTCCGGTCGGCCTGTTGAGCCAGTGGTTGCTGGATAGAGCCGGGAATTGAGAATCGGGAATCGTGAGTAGCGCGCAACTTGCAAGTGCACCCCGCACGAGCGACCTGGCTTGTCGCTCCTGCGATTCCCCATTCTCCATTGCCGACTCCCGTCCCTGATGGCACGCGCCGATTTCTACCTGATCCAGAAGGACCGGTTCCGCGAGGAGCCGCTCCTTCTGGTGTGCGAGCTGGCGCGCAAGGCGCACGACGCCAACCTCTGGACGCTGGTGCTGGCGCGCGACGCCGAACAGGCCGAGCGGCTGGACGAGCTGCTGTGGGAGTTCGACGAGGATGCCTACATCCCGCACCAGCTGGCCGGCGATGACGAGGACGAACTCGCGCCGGTGCTGATCGCCACGCCTGAAACCGACACGCCGATGCGTCCGCTGGTGATCAACCTGCGCGACGAGCCGGTGAACGGCCAGTTCGAGCGCGTGCTGGAAGTGGTACCCGCCGACGACTCCGCGCGCGGTCCGCTGCGCGAGCGCTGGAAGCAGTACCAGGCACGCGGACTGGAACTGAAGAAGTACGACATGTAAGCCGGGACTGGGGAATCGGGAACAGGCATCGCCGCATCTGTTCCGAGTCCGCCAGCTCCCTGCTTCAACGATTCACCATTCCCGATTCACCATTCCCCGAACTTGCCATGTCCCTCGCCTCTTCCTACGACCCCAAGCAGTTCGAAACCCGCCTGTACGAGGAGTGGGAACGAAGCGGCGTGTTCCAGCCAAGCGGCAAGGGGGAGCCGTATTCGATCCTGCTGCCGCCGCCCAACGTCACCGGCACGCTGCACATGGGCCACGCGTTCCAGCACACGCTGATGGATGCGCTGGTGCGCTACCACCGCATGCGCGGTTTCGACACGCTGTGGCAGATGGGCACGGACCACGCGGGCATCGCCACCGAAATGGTCGTCTCGCGCAACCTCGCCGTCGAAGGCAAGGGCGAATCACGCGATTCGCTCGGCCGCGAGGGCTTCATCGCCAAGGTCTGGGATTGGAAGCAGCAGTCCGGCGACACCATCGAGAAGCAGATGCGCCGCATCGGTGCGTCGGGCGACTGGACGCGCAGCGTGTTCACGATGGACCCGATGGCCGCCGATGCGGTGATCGAAGCCTTCGTGCGCCTGTTCGATGAAGGCCTGATCTACCGCGGCCAGCGCTTGGTCAACTGGGATCCGGTGCTGAAAACCGCGATCTCCGATCTGGAAGTGGTCAACGAGGAAGAAGACGGCTTCCTGTGGTCGATCAGCTACCCGCTGACCGACGGCAGCGGCGAGCTCACCGTGGCGACGACGCGCCCTGAGACCATGCTCGGCGACGTCGCCGTGATGGTGCATCCGCAGGACGAGCGCTACACGCACCTCATCGGCCGCACGGTCACACTGCCGCTGACCGGTCGCGAGATCCCCGTCATCGCCGACGACTACGTCGATCGCGAGTTCGGCACCGGCGTGGTCAAGGTGACGCCTGCGCACGATTTCAACGACTACGCCGTCGGCCAGCGCCACAACCTGCCGCTGATCAACATCTTCACGCCCGACGCCGCAGTCAACGACAACGCGCCGGAGAAGTACCGCGGACTCGACCGTTTCGCCGCGCGCAAGGCGGTGCTGGCGAACCTGGAAGCGGAGGGCCGCCTGGTCGAGACCAAGCCGCACAAGCTGCAGGTACCGCGCGGCGACCGCACCGGCCAGATCATCGAGCCCTACCTCACCGACCAGTGGTTCGTGAGGATGGATGGCCTCGCGGCGCGCGGCCTGCAACTGGCGGAAAAGGGCGACGTGAAGTTCGTCCCCGCCAACTGGATCAACACCTATCGCCACTGGATGGAGAACATCCAGGACTGGTGCATCAGCCGCCAGCTCTGGTGGGGCCACCGAATCCCGGCGTGGTACGACGACGAAGGCCGCATCTTCGTCGGCCGCAACGAGGACGAAGTGCGTGCGAAGCACGGCCTCGGCGCCGACGTCACGCTGTCGCAGGACAGCGACGTGCTGGAGACCTGGTTCTCCTCGCAGCTGTGGCCGTTCTCGACCATGGGCTGGCCGAACGAGCAGGCCATGGCAGAACGCGGCTTCGACCGCTACGTGCCGTCGAGCGTGCTGGTCACGGGCTTCGACATCATCTTCTTCTGGGTCGCGCGCATGATCATGGCGACCGACCACTTCACCGGCCGCGTGCCGTTCCGCGACGTGTACGTCACCGGCCTGATCCGCGACGCCCAGGGACAGAAGATGTCCAAGTCCAAGGGCAACGTGCTCGATCCGCTGGACCTGATCGACGGCATCACGCTGGAGGACCTGCTCGCCAAGCGCACCACCGGCCTGATGCAGCCCAAGCTGGCGGAGAAGATCGAGAAGGCCACGCGCAAGGAATTCCCGGACGGCATTCCCGCCTTCGGCGCCGACGCCCTGCGCTTCACCATCGCCGCACTGGCCACGCATGGCCGCGACATCAAGTTCGACCTCGGCCGCGCCGAGGGCTACAAGAACTTCTGCAACAAGCTGTGGAACGCGACGCGCTTCGTGCTGATGAACACCGAGGACGCCAGCTTCGTCGGCGCTCCGCAGCCGAAGACGGACGCCGAGCGCTGGATCCTGTCGCGCCTGGCCACCGTGGCCGCGGAAGCCCAAACGCATTTCGCCTCGTACCGCTTCGACCTGCTCTCGCAGGCGCTGTACGAATTCGCCTGGAACGAGTTCTGCGACTGGTTCGTCGAGCTGGCCAAGCCGGCGCTGCAAGGCGAGGACGCCGAAGCCGCGTCGAGCACGCGCCACACGCTGCTGTTCGTGCTCGAACGCCTGCTGTCGCTGCTGCATCCGCTGATTCCGTTCGTCACGGAAGAGCTGTGGCAGCAGGTCGCGCCGAAGCTCGGCATCGTTGAGAACACCATCATGCTGCGCCCGTATCCGCAGGCCGCCGATTTCGCCGGCCAGGACTACGCCAGCGCCGAAGCCGACGTCGAATGGCTCAGGGCGATGGTCACCGCGCTGCGCAAGATCCGCAGCGAGCTCAACGTCGCGCCGTCGAAGACCGTGCCGCTGCTGCTGGCCGGCTGCACCGCGGGCGACCGCGAGCGCGTCGCGCGCTTCGATTCGCAACTGCGGTTCCTCACGCGCCTGGAATCGATCCACGTGCTCGACGACGCCAATACCGCGCCGGCGGCGGCGACCGGACTGGTCGGCGAACTGAAGCTGCTGGTGCCGCTGGAAGGCCTGGTCGACCTGGGCGCCGAACGCGCCCGCCTGGACAAGGAGCTCAAGCGCGTGGACGGCGAGATCGCCAAGTGCCACAACAAGCTGGCCAGCGAAACCTTCGTCGCCAACGCACCGCCGGCGGTGGTCGAACAGGAACGCAAGCGCCTGGCCGACTGGAACCTGCAGCGCGAGGCACTCGCTGCACAACGCGCGAAGCTGGGGTGAGCAGCGTCTGCCTCAAGGAAAAAAGGGCGGGTTACCCGCCCTTTCTTTTTGGACGCGGATCAACGCGGAAGACGCAGACTAAAGCGGCTGGACGAAGCTGCGTCCGTTTCCGGAACAGGTCCGGCCGCTTGTCCGGCTCCAATCCGCGTCATCTGCGTCCATCTGCGTCCATACAGGACAGCCACCTACTCCGGCGGCAGTAACTCGATCGCCATCACCAGCGCATCTTCGCGACCGTCACGCGCGGGGTAATAGCGAGGACGGCGGCCGATTTCGTTGAAGCCTTCCGAGTGATACAGCGCGATGGCGCCGGCGTTGGACGGGCGCACTTCCAGGAAGATGCGCTCGGCACCGCGGCCGCGTGCGATGTGCGTTAGCGCTCGCAGCAACTGGCGGCCATGCCCCTGGCCCTGGTGCGCGGGGTCGATACAGATGTTGAGCACGTGCGCTTCGCCGGCGGCCACGCTCATCAGGAAGTAGCCGACGATGCGACCGCCCAGCTGCATCACCCACGCGGGATAGTCGGCGCGCAGGCAGTCGCGGAAGATGCCGACGGTCCACGGGAATTCATAGGCGCGGATCTCGACCGCGTGCACCGCGTCGAGGTCTTCCTCACGCATCGGCCGCAGCGCGCCTGGTACCCGGCCGCTTTCGGCGGTCAGCGCGTTCACACCGGACGCCCTCTCCGCAGGGCGCGCAGATGCGGCCAAAGCGCGCGCTTGGCCGCGGCGTTGCCACGCAACTGCTTCGTATCGGGCACCAGGGCGATCACCGCCGCCGCATCGACGTGCGCACCCGCGGCGCGCAGCAGCGCCTGCATCAGGCGATCGCTGCCGGACTGCGTTGCAGACGAGCGGGACGGACGCGCGGGCACTTGGCCGCGATCGACCGATGGCGCGGCCGGGCGCGCCGGCGCGGGCACCTCGTTCTCCACGACCGGCGCCTCGGCTGGCTGCGCAGAGGTCAACGCGAACACCTGGTGGCCCATCGCCTGCAGCCACTCACGCTGCTGCGCGGTCCACAGCCCGCTCACGGCGACGCCTCGGGCGCGGCCGGACGACGCACGCGACGGAACACCGCATGCACGGGGCCGGACAGCGCGTACAGCGCGCCGATGGCAAGCAGCACGCGCGGCGGATCGATGGCGATGGCGACCACCGTCGCCAGCACCACCACGATCGCCAGGAACGGCACGCGGTCATGGCGCGGACCGCCGCCCTTGAAGCTGAAGTAACGCAGCCGGCTCACCATCAGCAGGCCGGCCGCGACGGTCAGCGCCAGCGCGCCGTAGCGCAGTTGCTCGCCGCTGTAGCCCAGGTCGTCGCAGGTCCACACGAAGCTGGCCACCAGGCCCGCCGCGGCCGGGCTGGCCAGGCCGATGAACCAGCGTTTGTCGACCTGCCCCACCTGCGAATTGAAGCGGGCCAGGCGCAGCGCGGCGCAGGCCGCATACAGGAAGGCCGCGACCCAGCCGATCTTGCCGGGAATGGCACCATCGAGCAGCGTCGTCGACAGCGCCCAGTGGTACATCACCAGTGCCGGCGCGAGGCCGAAGCTGACCAGGTCGGCCAGCGAGTCGTACTGCACGCCGAACTCGCTCTGGGTATTGGTCAGGCGCGCGACACGGCCGTCCAGCCCGTCCAGCACGCCCGCCACGAACACCGCGATGCAGGCCTCGTCGAACCGCCCCTGGGTGGCGGCGATGATGGCGTAGAACCCGGCGAACAGGCCGCCGGTGGTGAACAGGTTGGGCAGCAGGTAGATGCCGCGACCGCGCGGCCGCGGCGTGGATTGCGTTTCGTCCATGTGGGGGGCTGTGGGCATGTCGGTTCGGGGGCGCCGGATCCCGGCGGCGGCGCACTGCACCGTGACAGGCAAGTGTAAGCCGAGCAAGCCCGCATCGCCCGGCCGGTGCAACGAGACCGGCCGCACATATGCGCATGCCTGCGGCCCGGTAATGCTTGCCTGCACGCCGGTGCGGTGCTGCAATCCCGGCATCCCCCGCCTATCGCGCCCGGAGTCCCGCATGTCCTCCAAGCCGTACCTGCTGCCCGGCCTCGTCGCCGGCCTGTGCCTGGTCCTCGCCACGCCGGCGTTCGCGGCCAAGGTCTATCAGTGGAAGGACGCCAAGGGCGTCACCCATTACTCCGATTCCCCGCCGCCGGACCAGAACATCAAGGGCCGCAACGTGGCCGCCAAGGGTGGCGAGGCGCCGGCGCAGCCCACCAAGCCGGTGGTCAACGCCAACTGTTCGAATGCCCGCAGCAACCTGGCGGTACTGCAGGGCAGTGGCGACGTCGCCATCGACGAGGACAAGGACGGCAAGCCGGACCGCAACCTCAACGCCAACGAGCGCGCCAACCGCACGGCACTGGCCGAAGCCCAGATCAAGACCTACTGCGAGGGCGCCGCGGTCGCCAGCACCGGCGGCTGATCGCACGCGTCACCTCACTGGCGCAGGAGCCAGCCTGGTCGCGACCCGCTCGGGATCGTCGGCCGGCTGGCTCCTTCGTTTGCGGGCTCCGGCGCGCGACGCCGTGCATGGCAGAATGGCCGCTTCCCTACGTCCGAAGCTCCGCCGATGCGCCTGTCGCAGTTCCATCTCCATACCAGCAAGGAAACCCCCGCCGAGGCCGAGATCGTCAGCCACAAGCTGATGCTCAAGGCCGGCATGATCCGCAAGCTCGCTGCCGGCCTGTACACCTGGTCGCCGCTGGGCCTGCGCGTGCTGCGCAAGGTCGAGCGCGCCGTGCGCGAGGAGATGAACGCCGCCGGCGCCATCGAAGTGCTGATGCCGGCGGTGCAGCCGAAGGAACTGTGGGAAGAGACCGGCCGCTGGGCGAAGTTCGGCGGCCAGCTGCTGAAGATGCAGGACCGCAAGGAGTCCTGGTACTGCTACGGCCCCACGCATGAGGAAGTCATTACCGACTTCGCGCGCAACGAGCTGTCCAGCTACAAGCAGCTTCCAGTCAACTTCTATCAGATCCAGACCAAGTTCCGCGACGAGATCCGGCCGCGCTTCGGCGTGATGCGCGCGCGCGAGTTCCTGATGAAGGACGCGTATTCGTTCCACCTCGACGACGAGGGCCTGGACCGCGAGTACCGCAACATGTACGACACCTACGGCCGCATCTTCACGCGCCTGGGCCTGGCGTTCCGCGCGGTGTCGGCCGACAGCGGCGCCATCGGCGGCGCGGTGTCGCACGAGTTCCAGGTGCTGGCCGACTCGGGCGAAGACGCGATCTTCTTCTCCGACGGCTCCGACTACGCCGCCAATGTCGAGCTGGCCGAAGCCATCGCGCCGGGTCCGCGCGGCGCCGCCGGCGAGTCGATGCGCAAGATCGACACGCCGCACCAGAAGACCTGCGAGGACGTTGCCGCGCTGATGGGCATCACGCTCGACCGCACGGTGAAGTCTGTCGCCATGGTGGGTGCAGATGCCGAAGGCAACGCGCAGTTCGTGCTGGCGCTGGTGCGCGGCGACCACACCGTCAACGAGGTGAAGCTGGCCAAGCTCGCCGGCCTGGGCGAATACCGCCTCGCGACCGAGGCCGAAATCCTCGAACACCTCGGCAGCGAACCCGGCTTCCTCGGCCCGGTTGGCCCGAAGAAGAAGATCCGCGTGATCGCCGACCGCAGCGTCGCGGCGATGGCCGACTTCGTGGTCGGCGCCAACGAGAAGGGCTTCCACCTCGCCGGCGTGAACTGGGGCCGCGACCTGCCCGAACCCGATGAAGTCGCCGACATCCGCAACGTCGTCGAAGGCGACCCCTCGCCCGACGGCAAGGGCACGCTGCGCATTGCGCGCGGCATCGAGGTCGGCCACGTGTTCCAGCTGGGCCGCAAGTACGCCGAGGCGATGAAGCTGACCGTGCTGGACGCCAACGGCAAGGCCGCGGTGCCGTCCATGGGCTGCTACGGCATCGGCGTGTCGCGCATCGTGGCCGCGGCGATCGAGCAGAACCACGACGACAACGGCATCGTCTGGCCGGACGCGATGGCGCCGTGGCAGGCCGTGGTGTGCGTGATCAATCCGAAGGGCGACGCCGCGGTGACCGAGGCGGCCGAAGCGCTGTACCGCGATCTCAACGCCGCGGGCGTGGAGACCGCACTCGACGACCGCGGCCTGCGACCGGGTGCGATGTTCGCCGACATCGAACTGATCGGCATCCCGCATCGCATCGTCGTGTCCGAGCGCGGCCTGACCGCGGGCACGTTCGAATACCGTCATCGCCGCGCCAGCGAGTCGGAGAACCTCGACTGCGCGGGCGTGTTCGCGAAGTTCGGGAAGTAATCAGCCGTCCCCTCTCCCGCCCGCGGGAGAGGGTTTCTATGGAGGCGTGCGTTGCGGAACAGAGCGGCGCTTGCCACGAATCCGCCATTCCCGCGAAGGCGGGAATCCAGGCGAAGCGCCCGTTCCGCTCCGGAAGGCGTGTCGAACCTGATCGGCGGATCCCGCCTTCGGGGGATGGCCGACATGGAGCAAGTCGCACTCCTGCGGCTGCGGGCGAAGCGGCCTTCGTTTACCCGGTCCGGACCCGGCGATTATCATCGGGATAATGCAGCGGTAAATGCATCGGTCAAGCGCCGCAGGCAATCCGAACGTTTTCCCCCGACATTCCCGCATGCTCCGGAGGTTTTATGTCGATCAATCTCGATTCCCTCTCCGCGAAGGAACTTGACGCGCTGATCAACCAGGCGAAGAAGCGCAAGACGACGCTGGCCAAGCGCAAGCCCATCGCGGTGGTGCGCAAGAAGCTGACGCAACTGGCGAAGGCCGAGGGTTACACCATTGGCGAACTGTTCGGCGGCTCGTCGGCCCCGACGTCCGCCGCACGCGCCGCGAAGGCGCCCGCCCGCAAGGTGTCGAAGAACGCGGGGAAGTCGGTCGCGCCGAAATATCGCAACCCGGCGAATCCGTCGGAAACCTGGGCCGGGCGCGGCAAGCAGCCGCGCTGGCTGGCGGCGCAGACGAGCGCGGGGAAGAAGCTCGAGGACTTCCTGATCAGGTGATCAACCGATCGCCTGTATGACCAGAACGCCGGCCATGCGCCGGCGTTCTGGTTTCAGGGGCACGGCGAGATCGAGGAATTACGGAGCTGCGGACAGGCCTGGATCCCGGCCTTCGCCGGGATGACGGGGAAAGAGGGACCGGACGTTCGCTCTCCCGAGTCCCGAGTCCCCGAGGTCCCGAATCCCCAAAGCTTCAAAGATTCCGCCGAGCCGGCAGCAACAGGTTGCCGAACAGCAGGCCGGCGATCAGCGACAGCAGGATGTTGAGCACTGCGAGCATCGCCGCCTGGCCGGCGTCGATGTCCTGTTGCTGGATCAGCGTCAGCAGGCCGCGCAGGCTCGCGCTGCCGGGGACCAGCATGATGATGCCGGGCACGCGCAGGATCGCGCCGGGGCGATGCCACCAGCGCGCGTACGCGTTGCCCGCCGCGGTCAGGACCAGGGCCGCGAGGAAGATCCCGGCGGGGCTGCCGAACGCCAGCCCGCCGAAGCGCGAGATCAGGTAACCGCCGGCCGCCGCGGCCATCACCCTCGGGTAGTCCCGCCGATGTGCGCGGAACAACACCGCGAACGCGAACGCCGCCAGCGCCAGCGCGCACCACTCCACCCACTGCGGTTGCGGACGCGACGCGCGCACCTGCGCATCCAGGCCGACCAGGTCCGCCAGGTACAGCGCAATCACGGTGCCTATGGCGAGTTTGAGCACCGTGGTGACCGCGCCGGCGAAGCGCGCGGTGCCGGACACCAGGTGCTGGCTGGTCAGCTCGTTCATCGCGTTGGTCAGCGCCATGCCGGGCAGCAGCACGATCAGCGACGCGATGATCACGGTGTTCTGGTTCAACGGCGCCACGAAGGCCGCCACCAGCAACGTCACGCCGGCGGCGAACATGGCGGTGACCGCTTCCAGTGCCTCCTTGAAGCGCGGATGCGTTTCCGACCACTGCACCAGCAGGCCGATCAGCAGCCCGTTGATGCCGGCCACGCCGACGTCCAGCCACGGCAGCCGCAGCAGGCCGGCGATGCTGGTGGCGGCCAGCCCGTAGGCGAATATCTGCATCGCGCGGAAGCGGCGCGTCGGCGGCTTGTCCAGGGCGCTCATCTGCGCGTGCGCCTCGGCCAGGCCCAGGCGACCGGCCATCACGTCCTCGGCGATGCGGTCGGTCTCGGCCAGCCGATACAGGTCGGTCTCGCCCGGCGGCAGGCGAATCACGCGCGTGGTGTCGCTGTCGCCGGGCGGACGCTGCGGATCGGAGAACGTCAGGATCAGGCCCGTCGGGTTCGACCAGGGCTCGCAGTCCAGCCGCAGTTGCTGCGCCACGGCACTGATCGCGCCCTCCAGGCGTTGCGCGGTCGTCCCGTACGCATGCAGCCGCTCGGCCAGCTCGATCACGAAGTTGATGCGCGCGGCGTAGCTGGCGGCACTCAGGGGCGGCGGATTCATCGGCGAAGCATCGCATGCGTCCGCGCCGGACGGCAGCGCCGGCGATGCATTCCGCTACGGCCTTCGCGCTGCGTTCGCGCAGGCCTCGTTATCCGGGGCTGGTATCCTCCCGCGAGGTCCAGAGCCTGCTCCATGACCGAACCGACCGCACATCCGCCCGAAATCGACACCGACGGCCAGACGCCGTCGCGCCTGCGGCTGTCCGGATCGTGGACGCTCGACTACGCCGCCGACATCGGGCACGCGCTGGCCCGGGCCCCGGAGGACGTGGACGGCATCGACGCCACCGCGGTGGAGCGCCTGGACTCGGTCGGCGTGCTGCAGTTGCTGCGCTTCGCCCGCCGGCGCGGCGTGGAGTTCGACGTCTTCCAGTTCCACCAATCGCACCAGGCGCTGGTGTGCGCGATCGAGGACGTTTCCGACGACCGCCCGCGCAGGAAGCGCGAGTACGGCGTCAGTGCCGCGCTGGCGCGCTTGGGCCGCGCGGTGCACAACAACTGGAAGGAAGCGCTGGCGCTGCTCGCCTTCCTCGGCGAGGCGCAGATCAAGCTGCTGCGCATGTTCAAGGAGCCCGGGCGTTTCCGCCCCACCGCCACCGTGCATCACATGGAGCAGGTGGGCCTGGACGCCGTACCGCTGATCGCGCTGCTGTGCTTCTTGGTCGGCGCGGTGGTGGCTTTCCTCGGCGCGAACATCCTGCGCGACTTCGGCGCGGTGATCTTCGTGGTCGAGCTGGTGAACATCTCGTTCCTGCGCGAGTTTGCGGTGCTGCTCACTGCCATCGTCCTGGCCGGTCGCACGGCCAGTGCGTTCACCGCGCAGATCGGCGCGATGGTCAGCCGCGAGGAGGTGGACGCCATCCGCACGCTCGGCATGGATCCCATCGACCTGCTGGTGATCCCGCGCATGCTGGCATTGCTGGTGATGCTGCCGCTGCTCACCTTCATCGCGATGGTCTTCGGCCTGCTCGGCGGCCTGACCGTCGGCGCCTACAGCCTGGACATCCCGCCGCAGCAGTACCTCACGCGCATGCACGAGACCATGGAGCTGCGGCATTTCCTGGTGGGGCTGGCCAAGGCGCCGGTGTTCGCGCTGCTGATCAGCCTGATCGGCTGTCTGGAAGGGCTGCAGGTGGAAGGCACCGCGCAGTCGGTCGGCGAGCGCACGACCTCCAGCGTGGTGCAGTCGATCTCGATGGTGATCGTGCTGGATGCCTTCTTCGCGATCTGGTTCATGGAAATGGGCGTATGAAGACCCGCACCACGCACGCCCCGCTGCATCCGCTGGCCGACCCTTCGCGCCCGATCGTGCGCGTGCGCGGGCTGGTCAACCGTTTTGGCGAACAGGTCGTGCACGAAGGCCTGGACCTGGACGTGCGGGCCGGCGAGATCCTGGGCGTCGTCGGCGGTTCCGGCACGGGCAAGTCCGTGCTGATGCGCTCCATCCTCGGCCTGCGCACGCCCAACGAAGGCGAGATCGAAGTGCTGGGACTGGACGCGCGCCATGGGGACGCCGAGGACCGCCGCACCATCGAGCGCAACACCGGCGTGCTGTTCCAGGACGGCGCGCTGTTCTCCTCACTGACCGTGGGCGAGAACGTGCAGGTGCCGCTGAAGGAGTATCACGGCGACCTGCCCGATTCGCTGCGCTACGAACTGTCCCTGCTCAAGATCAAGCTGGCCGGCCTGCCGGCGGATGCGCTCAACAAGCTGCCCTCGCAGCTGTCGGGCGGCATGCGCAAGCGCGCGGGGCTGGCGCGGGCACTGGCGCTGGATCCGCCGCTGCTGTTCCTGGACGAGCCGACGGCCGGACTGGATCCCATCGGCGCGGCCGCCTTTGACCGTCTCATCCGCACGCTGCAGGAGGCGCTGGGGCTGACGGTCTTCCTGATCACACACGATCTGGACACGCTTTACGCTATCTGTGACCGCGTCGCGGTGCTGGCCGATCGGAAGGTGGTCGTGTGCGCGCCGCTGGCGGAGGTCGAGCGTTTCGATCACCCCTGGGTGCAGGAGTACTTCCACGGCCCACGCGCGCGCGCCGCGCGTGGCCCTGGAAACCAGCATCCCCAGCCGGCGGAAGCGTGACATGACCGACCCCCGCCGCCCCCCCATCGACACCCGGTGCTGACATGGAAACCCGTGCCAACTACGTCCTGATCGGCGCCTTCACCATCCTGGTCACGCTGTTCCTGCTGCTGTTCGCGCTGTGGGCGGCCAAGTACTCGTCCGAAAAGGAATGGCGCAACTACGCGGTGGTGTTCAACGAGCCGGTAACCGGCCTGACCGAAGGCGGCTCGGTTCAATACAACGGCATCAGTATCGGCACGGTGCAGACGCTGCGCCTGGCCCCTGACGATCCGCGCCGCGTGATCGCGCTGCTGCGCCTGCAGTCCAATGCACCGATCAAGACGGACACGCGCGCCAAACTGTCGATCCAGGGCATCACCGGCAGTCCCTTCATCCAGCTCACCGGCGGCAGTCCGGGCAGCCCGATGCTGGCCGACGTCGACCGCCGTGAGGTGCCGATCATCCAGACCGAAGCATCGGCGCTGCAGAACATCGCCGACACCGCAAACCGGCTGGTGGCACGTCTGGATCAGGTGCTCAGCGACGAGAACGTCCGCCGCGTTTCCAACACGCTGGCCAACGTGGAAGCGATGACCGGCTCGATCGCCGACCAGCGCGAAGACCTGCGCGCGCTCATCGTCAGCGCGCGCAAGTCGAGCGAGCAGCTGTCCGCCACGCTGGACACCACCAACCGCGCAGTGGAGACCGTCGACCGCGAGCTGGTCGCCAAGCTGCCGGGTCTGGTGGCCAAGCTGGACAGCACGCTCACGCGCCTGGACGCCGCGGCCAACAACGCCAACGGCGTGCTCACCGACAACCGCGCCGCCATCAACAGCTTCGCCAACGAGGGACTGGCGCAGCTCGGCCCCACCCTGTCCGAACTGCGCTCGCTGGTGCGCGACCTGCGCCGCATCAGCGACCGTCTGGACGGCAACCCGACTCGCTACCTGCTCGGACGCGACGGACCCAAGGAATTCGAACCCGAATGACCATGCGTGCCGACATGACGACGACCGCTTCCGCCCTCGCCCGCACGTGTTTTCGCCGCGCACTGGCCGCCGGCCTGCTGCTGATGCTGGCCGGCTGCTCGATCCTCAGCGACAAGCCCAGGAGCACCAGCACCATCTACGCGCCCGATCCGCAGGTGCAGGCCGATCCGGCGTGGCCGAAGGTGCAATGGCAACTGGTGCTGGCGCCGCCGACCTCGCCGCGCATCTTCGACAGCCTGCGCATGGCGGTGCGGCCGACGCCGGGCGAACTGCAGGTCTATCGCGGCGCGCAGTGGGCGCGTCCGCCGTCGGACATGCTGCAGGACACGCTGCTGCGCACGCTGGAAGACTCGGGCCGCATCACCGCGGTGGCGCGCCAGGGATCAGGCATGGCGGCCGACTACAGGCTGCTGCTCGACATCCGCCGGTTCGAGTCCGACTACACGCATGGCAACGGCACGCCCGCCGCAACCATCGAGGTCAGCGCCAAGCTGGTCCACGTGGCCAGCCAGCGCATCGCCGCCGCCAGGGTGTTCCATCAGGCCACGCCGGCCGCCAGCACCTCGGTGGCCGACGTGTCCAACGCATTCGAACGCTCGCTCGCTATGCTGGGCCACGACCTCGCCGGCTGGACGCTGACCAGCGGCCAGGCGCACAACGCCACCCTGCCCCGCAGCTAGCGCTATTCCCGCCGTCAGCCAGACGCGGGCCGCAGGATCTGCCGGAACGTCAGGTTGATGCGCGCGCCGACCGGCCGCGCCGTGCGTGGCAACGCGTGCCGGTAATGGCGCTGGGTCGGCCCGGACATCACCAGCAGGCTGCCGTGCGGCAGCTCCAGGGCCAGTCGCCGCTCCGGGTCGCGCCGATGCTTCAGCGCGAAACGCCGCCTAGCGCCCAGGCTGAGCGAGGCGATCACCGGCGCCGCCCCGAGTTCCTGCTCGTCGTCGCTGTGCCAGCCCATGGCATCGCGCCCGTCGCGGTACAGGTTGGCCAGCACGCTGTTGAAGTCCACGCCCAGCTCTCGGTGCAGCCGCTCGCGCAGCGGCCGCAGCACGGCCGGCCACGGATGCGGCTCGAACAGCGCGCCGGAATAGCGATACCGCGCCTGCGGATCGCCGATCCAACAACTCAGCCGCGGTGAATCGACCTCCCGGCCAAAGATGCGGATGCGGTGGACGCTCCAGGGAACCTGGTCCTGCAGCACCCCCAGCAGCCCGTCCGCATCGACGGGCCCCAGCCAGTGTGGATCGAAGCGCAGTTCGGCATCTGACAGGGGCAACGGCGACAGGACCATACCCCACGCTAGCACGGCGTATTGCGGCGGCCTGCCGATTTGGCGCGGGCCGCGCAAAACCGCGACAATTCAGGGTCGAAGACGCCCGCCGCACGCGCCGCCTTCGAATCTGCCCTTCCACGCCAGCCGTCGCGCCAGCACGTTCCGGAGTCGCCGCATGAGCCAACCCGATCCCAACGCCGTCGATCACGTCGAGCGCGACGTGATGGAGTACGACGTCGTCACCGTGGGTGCGGGCCCGGCCGGCCTGTCGTTCGCGATCCGCCTGAAGCAGCTCAATCCGGAGATCTCGGTCTGCGTGATCGAGAAGGCCTCCACCATCGGCGCGCACATCCTGTCCGGCGCGGTGATCGAGCCAGCCCCGCTCGACGCGCTGCTGCCCGGCTGGCGCGACAACCCGCCGCCGATCTGCGTGCCGGTGACGCAGGACGAGTTCTGGATGCTGAGCAAGGAAGGCGGCCGGCGCCTGATGAACCCGCCGGGTATGCACAACAACGGCAACTTCATCGTCAGCCTCGGCGCGATGTGCGCCTGGCTGGCGCCGCAGGCCGAAGCGCTGGGCGTGGAGATCTATCCCGGCTTCGCCGCCGCCGAGACCCTGCATGACGACACGGGTGCGGTCGTCGGCGTGCGCATCGGCGACATGGGCATCGCGAAGGACGGCTCGCACAAGCCTGGCTACACCGCCGGCATCGACATCCGCGCCAAGGTCACCGTGCTCGCCGAAGGCGCCCGCGGCCACCTCACCAAGCGCCTGATCAAGCAGTTCAAGCTGGACGCCGACAGCGATCCGCAGGGTTATTCGATCGGCATCAAGGAGCTGTGGCAGGTGCCCGAAGACCGCGTCACGCCGGGCAAGGTCGTGCACAGCGTCGGCTGGCCGGCCGACAACCAGACCTACGGCGGCAGCTTCCTCTACCACCTGGACAAGGGTCGCATCGCGCTGGGCTACGTCAGCGGCCTGGACTACAAGCATCCCGAGTACAAGCCGTGGGAAGCCTTCCAGCAGTGGAAGAACCATCCTTCGGTGAAGTCGTTGCTCGAAGGCGGCAGCATCCTGTCGGCCGGCGCGCGCGCCATCGTGACCGGCGGCTGGCAGTCGCTGCCGAAGGTCGAAATGCCCGGCGCGCTGCTGATCGGCGACACCGCCGGCCTCCTCAACGTCCCCAAGATCAAGGGCACGCACCAGGCGATCCGCTCGGGCATGCTCGCGGCCGAACACCTGGTCGCCTCGCAACTGGCACCGCAGGGCTTCGACGCCAGGCTGCGCGCGTCCGAAGCGATGGCCGAGCTCAAGAAGGTCCGCAACATCAAGCCGGGCTTCAAGCGCGGCTTCTGGTTCGGCATGGCGAACGCCGCGTGGGAGACGATCACCGCCGGCCTCTCCCCGTGGACGCTGAAGAACAAGCCCGACTGGTCCTCGCTGGACAAAGTCGGCGAGCACGAAGCGCCCAAGCGCGACTACGTCGATCGCACCCTCGCCCCGCGCGATCGCCTGCAGGGCGTGTACTTCGCCGCCACCGAGCACGACGAGGACCAGCCCGTGCACCTGAAGGTGCGCGATACGTCCATCTGCATCACGCGCTGCGCCGAGGAATACGACAACCCCTGTACCCGCTTCTGCCCCGCCGCGGTCTACGAGATCGTGCAGGACGAAGCCGGCAAGCGCCTGCAGATCAACGCCGCCAACTGCGTCCACTGCAAGACCTGCGACATCAAGGACCCCTACGAAATCATCGACTGGGTAACGCCGGAAGGTGGGTCGGGGCCGAATTACCAGAACCTGTGATGCATGAAAAGGCCGCCAATCGGCGGCCTTTTTTTGAGATGCGCAATCGATCAGGCGCGCGTGAACGCTACGCCCGTCTTTTCACCCAGCTCGGCCTCACTCACGTCAGGCGCCAGCTCTATCAGTTTGAGGCCCTCTGTCGTCACATCCATCACCGCAAGGTCCGTGATGATGCGATTCACCACGCCCACGCCGGTCAGCGGCAACGTGCATTCGGGCAGGATCTTGTGCTCGCCGTTCTTCGCGGTGTGCTCCATCAGCACGACCACGCGCTTCACGCCGGCGACCAGGTCCATGGCGCCACCCATGCCCTTGACCATCTTGCCGGGCACCATCCAGTTGGCGAGGTCGCCCTTGTCGGTCACCTGCATCGCGCCGAGGATCGCCAGGTCGATGTGACCGCCACGGATCATCGCGAACGAATCGTGGCTGCCGAAGTAGCTGGCGCCGGGCCGCGCGGTGACGGTCTGCTTGCCGGCGTTGATGAGGTCGGCGTCGACTTCGGCCTCGGTCGGGAACGGCCCGATGCCGAGCAGGCCGTTCTCGCTCTGCAACCACACATCCACGCCCTCGGGAATGAAGTTGGCCACCAGCGTCGGCAGGCCGATGCCGAGGTTGACGTAGGCGCCGTCGGTGAGTTCCTGCGCGGCGCGCTGCGCCATCTGGTCGCGGGTCCAAGCCATGATCGGTTTCCTGTGTTCGTGTGGTCAGGCGGCGCGTACGGTGCGCTGCTCGATGCGCTTTTCGGGCGAGGCGTTGACCACGATGCGGTCGACGTAGATGCCCGGCAGGTGCACGTGGTCGGGGTCGATCTGGCCGATCTCGACCAACTCCTCGACCTCGGCGACGCAGATCGCGCCGGCCATCGCGCAGGCGGGATTGAAGTTGCGCGCGGTCTTGCGGAACACCAGGTTGCCGGCCCGGTCGGCCTTCCACGCCTTGACCAGCGAGACGTCGGCCTTCAGCGCGGTTTCCATCACGTAGTGCTGGCCGTCAAACTCGCGCGTTTCCTTGCCGTCCGCCACGACCGTGCCGTAGCCGGTGCGGGTGAAGAAGGCAGGGATACCCGCGCCACCGGCGCGCAAGCGCTCGGCCAGCGTGCCCTGCGGATTGAACTCGAGTTCGAGCTCGCCCGACAGGAACTGGCGCTCGAATTCCTTGTTCTCGCCGACATAGGACGAAATCATCTTCTTGATCTGCCGCGTCTCCAGCAGCAGCCCCAGGCCGAAGCCGTCGACGCCCGCATTGTTGGAAATGGCGGTGAGGCCTTTCACCCCGCTGTCGCGCAGCGCGGCGATCAACGCCTCGGGAATGCCGCACAGGCCGAAGCCGCCGACCGCGAGCGTCTGCCCGTCGGCGACGATGCCGTCGAGCGCAGCCTTCGCGCTGGGGAAAAGCTTGTTCTTGCCGGTTTGCGTCGCGGCCATGACGGACTCCGTTCGGGTGCGCAATGATCGGCAGTTTACCGTGGCCGAGTGGTGGGACCACCGTACCTTCGGGCATGGGCCGAAGCGTCTAGACTCCGGGTCCATGAGATCGATCGCTCTCGTCACCGCCATCGCCTCCGCCGGTCAGGACGACGACCTGGTGCCGTTGCTGGACGCCTGTACCGATGCCGGGCTGGCCGCGCAGATCCGCGCCTGGGACGACCCCAGCGTCGGCTGGAACCGCTACGACGCAGCGCTGTTGCGCTCGCCATGGGATTACACACAGCGGCTGCCGGAGTTCCTTGCATGGTGCGAGCGCGTGTCCGCGCAGACCCGCTTGATCAACCCGCTGCCCGTGGTGCGCTGGAACACCGACAAGCATTACCTCGACGACCTGGTCCGGCGCGGCATCCCCGTCGTGCCAACACGGTTCGTCGAGCCGGACATGGAACCGCTGCCGGCGCTGCAGGCCTTCCTCGCCGAGCATGCCGCTGCGGCCGAGTTCGTGGTGAAGCCGTCCGTAGGTGCGGGTTCGAAGGACGCGCAGCGATACTCGCGCTCACAGGAATTCGCCGCGGCGAACCACCTTGCGCGCCTGCTGGATGCGGATCGCAGCGCGATGCTGCAGCCGTACCTGCCTGCGGTGGACGAACACGGCGAGACGGCATTGCTCTATTTCGGCGGTCGCTTCAGCCATGCGATCCGGAAGAGCGCACTGTTGCGTCTGGATGGCGCGGATGTTCCGCAACCGCCAGCGACGGAGAAGATCGCCGCACGCATTCCGGATGCGGACGAAGTGGTATTGGCGGAAACCGTGCTGGCGACCGCTGTTGAGGCCTTGGCGCTCGCACAACCGCTCACCTACGCCCGCGTCGACCTGATCCGCGACGCGGCCGGCCAGCCCAGCCTGCTCGAGCTCGAACTTTGCGAGCCTTCGCTGTTCTTCGCGCATGCAACCGGGAGTGCCGAACGCCTCGCCTTGCAACTGGCGCGGACGGTGTCCGTCCGCGCCTGAGGTCGACCCCTTACGAGCGGCCGTATACGTCCTCGAGCCGGACGATGTCGTCCTCGCCGAGGTAATGCCCCGACTGCACCTCGATCAGTTCCACCGGCTCGGTGCCGCGGTTGCGCAGGCGATGCACGCTGCCGAGCGGAATGTAGGTGCTCTCGTTCTCGTGCAGGTCAAACACGCGGTCGTCGCAGGTGACTTCCGCGACGCCGGACACGACGATCCAGTGCTCGGCACGCTTGTGATGCTTTTGCAGGCTCAGCGCGGCGCCGGGCTTCACGACGATGCGCTTGACCTGGAAGCGCTCGCCCATGTCGATGGAGTCGTAGCTGCCCCACGGGCGGTAGACCTTGCGGTGGAACAGATGCTCCTGTCGTCCCGCTGCCTTCAGGTGGTCGACGACGGTCTTGACGTCCTGCACGCGATCCTTGCGCGCCACCAGCGTCGCGTCAGGCGTATCGATGATGACGAGGTCCTCGACACCGATCGTGGCGATCATGCGGCGCTCCGAGGCGCGTACCAGGCTGCCCTTGGTGTCGATCGAAATCACGTCGCCGTCGTGGCGGTTGTCGTCGCCATCGCGTTTGGCCACCGACCACAGGGACGACCACGAGCCGATGTCGCTCCAACCGCAGCTCACCGGCACCACCGCTGCGCGATCGGTCTTTTCCATGACGGCGTAGTCGATGGAGTCGTTGGGGCTGGCGGCAAAGGCGTCCCGGTCGACCCGGATGAAGTCCAGGTCCTTCTTGGACGCCGCATAGGCTTCGCGTGCGGCGGTCAGCACGGCCGGTGCATGACGCGCCAGGTCGTCCAGGTAGGCACTGGCCTTGAACAGGAACATGCCGGAATTCCAGGCATACGTTCCCTCGGCCACGTAACGCTCCGCGGTGGCCAGATCCGGCTTCTCGACGAAGCGCTGCACGCGATAGCCGTCTGCGCTGAGCTCGTCGCCCCGGAGGATGTATCCGTACCCCGTCTCGGCGTAGTCCGGAGTGATGCCGAAGGTGACCAGCCAGCCCCGCTCCGCGATGCCCGTGGCGGATGCGACGGCCGTGCGGAATGCTTCTTCGTTGTCGATCAGATGGTCGGCCGGCATCACCAGCAAGGTGCCGTCCGGGTCGCGCGCCGCGACGTGCAGCGCCGCCAGCGCGATCGCCGGTGCGGTGTTGCGTGCGACAGGCTCCAGCAGGATGCCGCCACTGGGAATCGCGACCTCCTGCAACTGCTCGCCGATCATGAAGCGATGGTCTTCGCTGCAGACGGTGACCGGGGGCTGCGCGTTCGGGAGCTTGGCGGCACGGATGACCGTCTCCTGATACAGGGAGTGGTCACCAATCAGGCGGAGGAACTGCTTGGGCTGGTTCTGCCGCGAAAGCGGCCACAGGCGCGAACCACTGCCGCCGCTGAGGACTACGGGGTGAAGCATCCTGGCTCCGGAACTTCTTAAACGGGAGGCCAAGAATACCGGAGCGCAACACTCCCGGCTGAATCGGCCAGGTGGCTGGACCTCGCGATCCAGCCCCACGGGAGAAGCACCGGCGGGGTCCCCATCCGCCTGCGTAGGGAGCCCCTCTCGGCTAGAATCGGCGGTTCTCGGCCGCAACCAGGCCGCGCAACCATAGGAACCCCCGCACGATGAAGATCCTCGTCGGCTACAAGCGCGTGGTGGACTTCAATGTCCGCATCCAGGTCAAGCCGGACGGCTCCGGCGTGGTCACCGACGGCGTCAAGCTGTCGGCCAACCCCTTCGACGAGATCGCCCTGGAAGAGGCCCTGCGGCTGCGCGACAAGGGCATCGCGACCGAGGTCGTGGTGGCCACCATCGCGCCTGCCGACGCCCAGGCCCACCTGCGCAACGGCCTGGCGATGGGCGCCAACCGCGCCATCCACGTGGTGGCCGACCAGCCGATCCAGCCGCTGACCGCCGCCCGCACCCTGCTCAAGCTGATCGAGAAGGAACAGCCGGACCTGGTCATCCTGGGCAAGCAGGCCATCGACGACGACGCCAACCAGACCGGCCAGATGCTCGCCACGCTGTGGGGACGGCCGCAGGCCACCTTCGCCTCCAAGCTCGACATCGAGGGCGGCAAGGCGACGGTCGTGCGCGAAGTGGACGCCGGCCTGGAAACGCTGGAAGTCGACCTTCCGGCCGTGGTCACCACCGACCTGCGCCTCAACGAGCCGCGCTTCATCAAGCTGCCGGACATCATGAAGGCCAAGAGCAAGCCGCTCGAGACCGTCCAGTTCGCCGACCTCGGCGTGGACGCGGGCGAAGGTCTCAAGACCACCCACTACGCCGCGCCGGCCAAGCGCAGCAAGGGCGTGATGGTGAAGGACGCGGCCGAACTGGTCGCCGCACTCAAGCAGAAGGGGCTCCTGTAATGAGCAAGGTATTGATCGTCGCCGAACACCTGGACGGCAAGCTCAACGCTTCCACCGCCAAGTGCGTCTCCGCCGCGCAGGCGCTCAAGCCAGAGTCCATCGACATCGTCGTGCTGGCCGCCGACCCCGCCGGCGTCGCTGCCGAAGCCGCGCAGATCGCCGGCGTGGGCAAGGTGCTCACCGTCGCCAGCGCCGCCAACGCCACCGCCATCGCTCAGGTGCTGGCGCCGCAGGTCGCGAAGCTCGCTACCGGCTACACCTACGTCTTCGGCCCGAGCACCACCTTCGGCAAGGACCTGATGCCCTGCGTCGCCGCGCTGCTGGGCGTGTCGCAGGTGTCCGACGTGATGGCTGTGGAAGGCAGCCACAGCTTCAGGCGCCCGATCTACGCGGGCAACGCCATCATCACGGTCGAAGCACCGGCCGGACAGACGGTCGTCGCCACCGTGCGTACCGCGTCTTGGCCGGAAGCCGCCAAGGGTGGCAGCGCAGCGGTGGAAGCCGCCTCCGTCGACGCGGCCCTCCCCTCGCACACCCGCTTCGTGGGCCTCGCTGCTGGCAAGTCGGACCGCCCGGACCTGCAGTCGGCCCGCCGCGTCGTCTCCGGCGGCCGCGGCGTCGGCTCGGCCGAGAACTTCAAGGTGATCTACGCGCTGGCCGACAAGCTGGGCGCGGCCGTCGGCGCCTCGCGCGCGGCGGTCGACGCCGGTTACGTGCCCAATGAACTGCAGGTCGGCCAGACCGGCAAGATCATCGCCCCGGAACTCTATGTCGCTGTCGGCATCAGCGGCGCCATCCAGCACCTGACGGGCATCAAGGACGCCGGCACCATCGTCGCGATCAACAAGGACGGCGACGCGCCGATCTTCGAGATCGCGGACATCGGTCTGGTGGGGGATCTGTTCTCGTTGTTGCCGGAACTTGAGAAGGCGCTGGGCTGAGCCGCCAGCGTCGCCCTTTTATGCCCGACCCTTGCAGGACGCATGCAATCACCTTCGCTCGCCGATAACTCCACGCCGACCGTTTCCGTTGTTTCGCCGGTATACGGTTGCCGTGGATGCCTGGAAGAACTGGTCGATTCGGTTGCCGCACAGTTGCGCGGCGTCGTCGACGATTTCGAGATGATCCTCGTAGACGATGCCAGTCCGGACCAGGCATGGACGCGCATCCAGGAGCTTGCTGTCTCGCGCCCTTGGCTGCGCGGGCTCCGTCTTGCCCGCAATTTCGGACAGCATTCGGCGATTTCCGCGGGCATCGAGCACGCCGCGGGTCAGTGGGTGGTGGTCATGGACTGCGATCTCCAGGATCCGCCCTCGGCGATTCCGGAGCTGTACCGCAAGGCGACTTCCGGGGATTACGACGTCGTCTTCGTGCAACGCCGCAATCGCAAGGATAGTTGGAGCAAGCGTCTGTCGTCGTGGGGCTTCTTCAGGCTGCTGACCTGGCTCACCGGTTCGCAGCAGGACGCGAGCACAGCCAATTTCGGCATCTTCCGTCGTCCTGTAATTGACGCGGTATGTCGTATGCCCGAGCGTGATCGCTCCTTTCCTCTCATGGTGAAATGGGCCGGCTTTCGCCATGCCCTGCTTCCGGTCGAGCATGCAGGGCGCGCCGAGGGGCGAAGTTCGTACACACTGCGCAAGCTGCTGCGCCTCGCCACCAACATCACCCTGGGCTATTCGGAAAAGCCGCTGAAGCTCGTGGCCGTCTCCGGCATCCTGTGCTCGCTCGTGTCGTTCTTCATGGTGGCGCTGGCAGTGGCACGCTGGCTGGACGGCGACATGGCCGTGGCGGGTTACACGTCCGTGATCGCCTCGATCTGGCTCGTCGGCGGGATGCTGCTCTTCAGCCTCGGCGTTGTGGGTTTGTATGTGGGCCAAGTGTTCCGCAATGTGCAGGGGCGTCCGTACTACATCCTCGCCGAGGACACGCGCCGATGAGCGCCACCGCCATCGAACATGCTGGCGGCCGCGCCGAAGTGCGCCTGACCCCTTGGGACGAACGCGCGCTGGGGATGCGAACCGCGGAGATCGTGCGTCTGGACATCGGCGTCGCATCGGCCGCCGGTTCGCTCATCGCAGAGGTCGAGCGCTGGGGCCGAGCGAACGACGTGCAATACCTGTTCGGCCGCGTGGATGCGGCGGCGCCATCCGCGAAGAAGGCCGTGCTCGCTGCCGGCTTCGGGATCGTGGAGTGTTCCATTGCCCTGTCCCGTGCAGGCTTCGCCGGACTCCCGGCGGTCCCCGCGCGCATGCGCCCTGCACTTCGCCCGGTTGAAGAGGCCGACATCGCCGAACTCGAACGCATCGCGCGAGACGACTTCCATCACGGCCGCTTCCTGGAAGATCCCGCGATCGATACGGCGCTCTCGGCGGCACGCACCGCGAACTGGATCGGTGACCTCGCCCGCCAGCGTCTCGCCTATGCGGCCACACTGAACGGCAAGGTGATCGGTTTCCATGCCGAACGCATGAGCGCTGATGGCCGCCATGCCGACCTGATCCTGACCGGCGTTACCGGGCGCTATGCGATCATGGCAATGCCGCTATGGATCACAGCGCTGGAGTCCCTTTCCGCGCGTGGCGTGCAGGATTGCTCGACGCTTATTTCCGCTGCGAACACCGGCATCGTCAACCTCTACGCGAGGCTCGGATTCCGGTTTGACACTACTCTTTTCGGATTCAGGAAGTACCTATGAGCGACAACAACGATCGCGTCGTCCAGGCGTTTTCAAGCGTGCTCGGCCTTCCGGCCGACCGCATCACCGACGACCTGCGCTACGCCACGATCCCGGAGTGGGATTCAATCGCGCACATGTCCGTCATCGCGGCGCTGGAGGATGCCTTCGGCGTGATGATCGATATGGACGACGTCATCGACATGAGTTCAGTGGGCAAAGCACGTGAGATCCTCGCCAAGTACGGCGCCGCGGCCTGACATGTCACTGAAGGATCAGGTCGTCGTGGTGACAGGCGCGTCGCGCGGCATAGGCCGCGCGATCGCCCGGCACTGCGCTGGTCAAGGTGCCCAGCTGATCCTCATCGCGCGCGATGCAGACACGCTTCAGGACGTCGCGCACCAATGCGTTGCCGAGGGTGGCCCAGAGCCGCATTGCGCCGCACTCGACCTGAGCCAGGACGACGGCATCCCAGCACTCTTCCAGGACGTGTTCGCGCGTTACCGCAGGCTCGACGGGCTGGTTAACAATGCCGGGATCCTGCATGAAGGCGTGCTCGGCATGATCCGTTCCGAAGACATCGACCGCGTGCTCTCAGTCAACGTCAAGGCACCGTTGATGTTGATGCAGTACGCCGCACGTCTGATGATGCGCAACAACCGAGGGAGCATCGTCAACCTGGTGTCGATCATGGGCGTTCAGGGCGCCGCCGGTCTCACGCTGTATTCGGCGAGCAAGGCCGCGATGATCGGCGCGACCCTCTCCGCCTCCAAGGAACTCGCGCCTCGCGGCATCCGGGTCAACGCAGTCTCGCCCGGCTTCATCGACACCGACATGACGCGCGAGATGCCTGCGGCTGCGCACGCCGCTCGTGTCGCCTCGATCGGTCTTGGACGCGCAGGAACGCCAGAAGAGGTGGCACAGCTCGTCGTCTTCCTGCTTGGGGACGCGTCGGCCTACGTCAGCGGCCAGGTCGTCGGCATTGACGGCCGCATGGTGGTTTGAGCCATGGCGTATTGGGAACTGGAGCGTCATCGCCCGGATGCGACCGCACTGATCGATGCGCAGCGCGCGTGGACATACGGCGAACTCGTGGCCCTGTCCGATCAGACGAGCGCCGTCCTCGGGCCGGGCCGGACGGTCGGATTTCTGGCGATGCCCAACACCGTACAGGCCGTCGCGCTGTACCTGGGAGCTCTGCGTTCGCGCCGGCATGTGCCGCTACTCCTGCAACCCGACATCGATACGACGTTATTGGCGGCGCTGGTCGCGCACTATCGTCCGGACTGGCTCGCCCTATCGGTCGGCAGCGCGATGGCCGGATACACGATGGTCCACAGCACTGATAGCGTCGTCGTCCTCGTGCGCGACCAGTCGACCGGTGCGCCTGCCCCGCATCCTGACCTTGGCCTGTTACTTAGCACCTCAGGTAGCACCGGCTCCTCCAAACTGGTCCGCCTGTCGTACGAGGGTCTCGCCTCGAACGCTCGTTCGATCGCCCAATACCTCGGCCTCCGCGAGGACGACCGGGCCATCACGACCTTGCCGCTGGCCTACTCCTTCGGCATGTCGATCCTGAACAGCCATCTCGAGGCCGGCGGGTCGGTTGTCCTGACCGAAGAAAGCATGGTCGGCCGCGGTTTCTGGGATCTTGTCCGGACGCACGGCGTCACGTCGCTCTCCGGTGTGCCGGCCACCTTCGAAATGCTGCGTCGCGTAGGCCTGGAGCGCTTCCAACTCGATCGCCTGCGCATGCTCACCCAGGCCGGTGGTCGCCTTCGCGACGCCATGATCGAGAGCTTTCTCGATCTGTGCGGACGCATGGGCATGGAATTTTTCGTGATGTATGGCCAGACCGAAGCCGGCCCGCGCATCAGTTACGTGCCCGCCGCACGACTTCGCGAGAAAGTCGGCAGCATCGGCATAGCGATTCCCGGTGGACACTTACACATCGACGCCGAGAGCGGAGAACTGATCTATCGCGGGCCGAATGTCATGTTGGGCTACGCACAGCATCGCGACGATCTGGCGCTGGGCGATCAGACGCACGGGGAACTTCGCACGGGCGATCTCGCCCGACGCGACGAGGATGGCTTTTTCCATCTCACCGGGCGTGCCAAGCGCTTCATCAAGGTCTCCGGCAATCGGGTCAACTTGGACGAGGTGGAGTCGATGCTATCGGGCGAGCTGCGACGACTGGTGGCGTGCTCCGGCCAGGACGATGATCTGGTCGTCTTCGTGCCGGGCGAGCCGGTCATCGAACCCGCCCGCATCAAGCAGCTTATCCAGCAACGTTACAAACTCTTCCCCGGCCACGTGCGGGCGGTAGGACTCGATGCCCTGCCGCTCCTGCCCACCGGCAAGACCGATTATCAGGCGCTACGCAGCATGAGCGAACGCCAGGATGTACGAGCATGAGCGCCTCTGAAGCGATCGCACCGCTCGAAGCGGACGTGTACGGCCTGGACCGGGAATCGAAGCGACGCTGGCTGCTGGGCGGGCTCAACGAACTGACCCGGCACCATCGCTTGAACTGTCGAGAGTACGGCCGCATGGTCGATTCGCTCTGGCCGGCGGCGATCGAGGCACCTGACCTGGAGTCGGTGCCGTGGCTCCCCGTCCGCCTGTTCAAGATGCTGGACCTCAAGAGCATCCCGCAGCACGAGATCTCCCGCACACTCGTGTCCAGCGGCACGACCGGTGCCGCGGTCTCGCGCATCTTCCTCGACGCAGACACCGCGCGCTCCCAGACGCGTGCGTTGACCAGAATATTCGCCGAGTTTGCCGGCACCAAGCGCATGCCCATGCTCGTCGTGGACGACGACAGCTTCCTGCGAGATCGTTCGCGCTTCAACGCGCGCGCCGCGGGCATCCTCGGCTTCGCCAACTTCGGTCGCGACCACAAGTATCTGCTCGATGAGCAACTCCGGCCAGACTGGGATGCAATGCAGGCCTGGCTCGATCGTCACCCGGACCAACCTGTGTTCCTGTTCGGTTTCACCTACATCGTGTGGCAGTCGCTGGTGAAGGCCGCGCGACGCGACGGTCGCCGCTTCCGCCTGCCGGCTGGCAGCCTGCTCGTGCACGGCGGCGGCTGGAAGAAGATGGAGGAAGCCAAGGTGGACAACGCTGCGTTCAAGGAGGCCCTGCACGACGTCGTCGGCCTGGAGCGCGTGCATAACTATTACGGCATGGTCGAACAGGTCGGCTCGGTGTTTTTCGAGTGCGAACACGGCCGCCTGCATTCGCCGGCCTACGCGGACGTCATCGTTCGCAGCACGGAAGATCTGACCGAGGTGCGGAACGGCGCGCCTGGCGTGATTCAGGTGTTGAGCCTGCTGCCGCGCAGCTACCCCGGACACAGCCTCCTGACTGAGGACCTCGGCGTGGTCCATGGCGAGGACGACTGCCCTTGCGGCCGCAAGGGCAAGCATTTCAGCGTGCTAGGCCGCTTGAAGAACGTGGAAGTGCGAGGCTGCAGCGACACACGAACGGTTCCCACGCCATGACGACCCTCCTGTTCTCCAGTTCGGACGACACCGATCTTGCAGCGCAGCTGAAGCGGCTTCGCGCGCTTGGAACGCTGCAGCCGTTCTCATCCCCGGTCACGGAGTTCGTCGGCGACTTCACGCGCCGCGTGCTCAAGCTTCCTCAGCTTCGCGCGCATCCGGAACTGGCAACGCTCGCGCACTGGTTCCGGTCCGCGGGCATTACCCACCTGCAGCGGCGCGCGTCCGCGCCCGAAGGAAACCGCATCCTCGCGCGAGGGCTCGTCTTCCACTTGGCGCCCGCCAACGTCGACGTGCTGTTCGCCTACGCGTGGCTGATGTCGGTGCTGTCGGGCAATGCCAACGTCGCCCGCCTGTCGCAGAAGCCCAGCGCGCAGCGCGATGCCCTGATCGGCATTCTTGACGCTATGCGCGGAGAGGGTCTGCATGCGGAGGTTCTCGACCGGACCATCCTGCTCACCTATCCGCATGACAATGCGATCACCGCGCAGGTTTCCTCGCACTGCCACGCGCGCATCGTCTGGGGAGGGGACAATACCGTCCGCACGATCCGTGCGATCCCGTTGCCGCCGCTTGCCGTGGAACTAGCATTTCCGGACCGCTTCGGCGTCGCTGCGATTTCCGCGCATGCGCTAAACGCGGTCCCAGAGAACGACCTGCCGCCGCTTGCCAGGCGGTTCGCCAATGACATTCTCTGGTTCGCACAGCAGGCATGCTCGTCGCCGCGCTGCGTGTACTGGATCGGCGACCGGGAGATGGTCGCCCGCGCCAAGGTCCGCCTGTGGCGTGCGGTGCGCGAGGATGCAGCCCGCTTTGAAGACGAAGCCGCGGCCCTCATGACCCGCGTGACCGATGCGCACCTGCTGGCTGCACTGGGCCATGCCTCGGCCATCGACGGCGGCCTGTCGTCCCTGCCGATACGCCTGCAGGCCGGAAGCTCGGACGGTGACGTCAGGGAACTCCAATCAGGCAGCGGGCTGGTCGTCGAAGTGGAACTGGCGTCGCTGGCCGAAATGGGCGCGCAGCTCGACGACCGCGATCAGACGCTGGTGCAGTTCGGGTTCGAGCTCGTCGATCTCGACAGCCTGCTCGCGCAGCTGCGTGGCCGTGCGATCGACCGCATCGTGCCTTTTGGGCGCGCGCTCGACTTCCATCATGTCTGGGATGGCACCGACCTGTTCAGCGTCCTGCGCCGACAGGTGACGCTCACGAGCGTCTGAGCCATCCGCACCCCACTCGCTGGATGAACATGAACCTCTCCGCTTTTAAAGCCTATGACATCCGCGGCCGCGTTCCGGATGAACTCAACGAAGACATGGCGACCCGCATCGGCGTTGCGTTGGCGGAAATGCTTGACCCCGGTCGCATCGTGGTGGGCCGCGATGTCCGCCTGAGCAGTGTTCCGATCCAGACCGCCCTCATCGACGGCCTGCGCGCGATGGGACGCGACGTGGTGGACATCGGGGAATGCGGGACCGAAGAGGTGTATTTCCAGACCGATCATCTGCGCGCGGCCGGCGGCGTCATGGTGACCGCAAGCCACAACCCGATCGACTACAACGGCATGAAGCTCGTGCGCGAGAAGGCCAAGCCGATCAGCGGCGATTCGGGCCTGTTCGCGATCCGCGACTCGGTGTGGACTCTGACGGTTCCCACCGATAGCGAGACCGGTGCGCGCCTACGGCAACCGGACAAGTCGGCCTTCATTTCGCACCTGCTCGGCTATGTCGATACGGACTCGCTGCGACCGTTGAAGATCGTCACGAATGCGGGCAATGGCGGCGCCGGTGCGACCGTGGATCTGCTTGCGGAACATCTGCCGTTCGAGTTCGTGCGGGTATACCACGAACCCGACGGTCGCTTCCCCAACGGCATCCCGAACCCGCTGCTTCCGCAGAACCGGCAGGCGACCACGGACGCGGTGATCGCGAGCGGCGCCGACCTGGGTCTGGCCTGGGACGGCGATTTCGACCGTTGCTTCTTCTTCGATCATCGAGGTCGTTTCATCGAGGGTTACTACCTCGTCGGCCTGCTGGCCAAGACCATCCTGCGCCGCCATCCGGGCGCCAAGATCATCCACGATCCTCGACTGACGTGGAACACGATCGAGATGGTCAACAATGCCGGAGGCATCCCCGTACTCAGCAAGACCGGCCATGCGTTCATCAAGGAGCGTATGCGGACCGAGAATGCTGTGTACGGCGGGGAGATGAGCGCGCACCACTACTTCCGCGACTTCGCCTACGCAGACTCGGGCATGATCCCCTGGCTGCTTATCGCTGAGCTCATTTCAACCAGCGGGATTTCGCTCGCGGACCTGGTGGAGGAGCGAATGTGCCGTTTTCCGTGCAGCGGCGAGATCAACTTCCGCGTCGCCGACTCGCGCGAGGCCATCGCCCGCGTCATGGATCGCTATCTGCCGAGCGATCCTGCGCTAGATCACACGGATGGCACGAGCGCGGACTTTGGTGACTGGCGCTTCAACCTGCGCAGTTCCAACACTGAACCACTGCTGCGGCTCAACGTCGAGACGCGTGGCGACGTCGCGCTGCTTGAGCGGCAGACCACCGAACTGTCAGCCCTCATCGGCGCTCAGGATGCAGGCCACTAGCGTCCCTGCCGAGCCAGCCCCAGAATCGCCGAGACCGGTCGCCCGTGGTTAGGCGACCCGCCCAAGAACCAGGAAATGCCGTGAGCTACGTCTTTATCGCCCTGACGATACTGCTGACCGTGTACGGACAAATCGTCCTCAAATGGCAGGTCGGCCTGAATCCAACGGGGACCATCGAAAGCCTGACACTACGTCCGATCCTGACGCTGCTGCTCAATCCATGGGTCATCAGCGCCTTCGCCGCGGCGTTCGGCGCATCTCTGTGCTGGATGGCCGCCATCAGCCGATTGCCGCTGAGCAAGGCCTACCCCTTCACGGCGCTGAGCTTCCCGCTGGTCGCGCTGCTCGCTGCCTGGCTGTTTCACGAGAACTTCGACATGCACAAGATCGGCGGCACCGCGCTGGTGATCGCCGGCGTCATCGTCCTTTCCCGATCAGGAATCTAGACGTGGCACAGATCACCCATGGCGTTCGTTCGGTACTCTCCTCGGCCGTCGTTTACGATCTGACCCAGCGGATCCTGGGCGCCGAGCGCAGTCGCCGCATCCTGGTCCGCGATTACATCCGGCCAGAGCAGGGCGACCTCGTATTCGACATCGGCTGCGGCACGGCCGAGATGCTGCGCCACTTGCCCGGACACGTCAGATACATCGGCTTTGACCTGTCGCAGGACTACATCGATGCGGCGCGCCGTCGCTTCGGAAATCGCGGCAGCTTCGCTTGCATTGACGTCGCCGATTACCAGGACAGCGCTCACGACGGAGGCGCCGACATTGCCCTTGCCATCGGCCTGCTACATCACCTCGACGACGATCGCGCGGCCGCACTTATGCGTACGGCCTGGAACAAGCTGCGACCGGGCGGGCGTCTCATCACCATCGACGGCACGCTTGTCCCGGATCAGTCCGGCATAGCACGCACGATCATCCTGAAGGATCGCGGGCAGAACATCCGCGAGCCGGAACAGTACACGTCGTTGGCGACGCAAGCGTTCGGTTCGGTGAAGACCACTGTGCGCCATGACATGCTCTACGTGCCCTATACCCACTGCATCCTCGAATGCACGCGCTGACCGCAGCGATCCAGCAACCGGAGCCCTTCCAGTGATTCCGTTCAACAAGCCTTATATGACCGGCCGCGAACTGTCGAATATCGCGCAGGCGCACGCCAATGGACACCTGTCGGGCGATGGAATGTTCACCAAGCGCTGCAATCAGTGGCTTGAGCAGCACACTCGCGCCCGCCGCGCGCTGCTCACGCATTCGTGCACCGCAGCGCTCGAAATGGCCGCCCTGCTCCTAGACCTGGAGCACGGCGATGAAGTAATCATGCCTTCTTTCACATTCGTCTCCACGGCCAACGCCTTTGTGTTGCGTGGCGCAGTGCCGGTCTTCGTCGACATCCGCCCGGATACGCTGAACCTCGACGAGCGTCTGATCGAGGCCGCGATCACCGCACGCACCAAGGCGATCTGCGTGGTCCATTACGCCGGTGTGGCCTGCGAGATGGACGCGATCATGGACATCGCCCGTCGCCACGGTCTGCATGTCGTGGAGGACGCGGCACAGGGCATCTACTCCACCTACAGAGGCCGACCGCTGGGCGCGATCGGCGAACTTGGCGCGATGAGCTTCCACGAAACGAAAAACATCATCTCGGGCGAAGGCGGCGCGTTGATCGTTCGCGACGACGCGTTCGCCGAGCGTGCGGAGATCATCCGCGAGAAGGGCACCAATCGCAGCAAGTTCTTCCGCGGCCAAGTCGACAAGTACACTTGGGTGGACAAGGGTTCCTCGTACCTTCCGAGCGAACTGATCGCCGCATTCCTGTCGGCGCAGATGGACGAAGGCGATGAAATCACCCGTCGTCGTCTCGCTATCTGGGACCGTTACCATGCTTGGGCGGAACGTCACGAGGCCGACGGCCTACTGCGACGCCCGATCGTTCCGGAGCATTGCGGGCACAACGCGCATATGTATTACCTGTTGATGCCGAGCCTGGAACAGCGCACGCGCTTCATGGCCCGAATGAAGGAGTCCGGCGTGGGCACGGTGTTCCACTACATCCCGCTACATAGCGCACCCACTGGACTTCAGTGCGGCCGTGCAGACGGCGAGTTGCCGGTGACCGACACGACCAGCGAACGCCTGGTTCGATTGCCGCTCTGGGTCGGACTCGAACCTCAGCTCGATCGCGTCCTAGAAGCCGCGGACCAGGCATTGGGTGTCACACTCGGGGCCTAATCTTTCGGGCAGAAGGCTCAGACGAAGGGCGGCCCGTGAGGGCCGCCCTTTTGTTTGTCACGGCTTGGGGGGTTTGCTCGCGACCGCGTTGCGACGCTGCAGCTGGATGCCGTAGAGGCGCAACTCGCTGGACCCGTCCGTGAGGACACGGACCTCAAGGTCACTCACATCGGACGTCAGATCGAAGGGCAACGTGACACGCTGTCGTCCGGCACGCGCCGGCGCACCGCTGGCACGGACATCGGCTCCCGAGTTCACGACGACGTCCAGGTGCGCCACGCCCGGCCGTGGCGCACCTACCACTTCGATGTCGAAGGTCGCGCTGTACGGGCCATCTTCCAGTTTTAGGTACGGACCGAAGTGGAGGAAACCACCTGCGCCCTTGCTGACCAGCATGGCCGCACCATTTGCGGGCTCGACTAGCTCGCCCACGTTGTGCATCGACATCGGCGAAGGCGTGAGCCGCAGCGGCCGCCGCAGTTCGTCGTCCCAGCCAGCCAGGGCATCGGCCGGGTTGCGCGGAAACACGAGCACATTGAACCCTCCTATCTTCTCGCGTTGCACTTCCTCGCCCACGAGCGATGTGAGCAACGGCATGTCGAGCGCAGCAAGTTCCTCATCGGTCAGGACCAGGAACGTCTTTCCGCTCCAAGCGCTGGGCCGATACCAGCGCTCGGAAGAGAGATGGAACATGGGTCTTGGTAGCCCACGTACGATCTGGATCTGTCGGACTTTGACTCGCGAGTCGCTCATTACCGTCATGGCCCCTGCATTCCAGTAGGAACCGTAGCCGTAGCGCAGGCCTTGCTGCTCCAGCCACCGGACAACTGCCGTCTTCGGGGTGTCGGGCCGATGGATCTTCGGGTGGGCCATCGGATTTTCCGGCGAGACCATGCTCATTAGGAGCATGAGCGACACCAGTACACCGGTCACGCGGAACAGCGGCCGCGCGTTGTGATCGAATGTGTGGGCCACCACCACCAGAAGGGAAAGGACGACAGACGGAACCAGATACCGGGAGGAGAACGCCGGATTGGACATGTCCGGAATGGTGGTCGTCGCCTGGAGGAAACAGAACAGCCCGGTCGAGGCAGCCGCGAAAGCCGCAAGAAAGCGGTACCCCGGCTGCGGGTTGCGAATCCCGGCCGCGAGTGCGACACCCATGAGCGGCACGAGCACCAGCCCGGCAATGAAGCGCACAGCCTGATAGGCGCCCGCCACCCCGACGACGTCGCCGCCTGCCGGTGGCATCGCGCCAAGGATTTCCAGAATGCCCTGCAGCGTGAATCCGAGGTTGCGCGTCATCTCGACAGGGCTCAGCCAGCGTGCGAGGCCGGCTCCCTGGATGTTGTCCACTCGTGCAAGTACCGCTGCGTGAAGCACGGCTCCAAGTAGTCCTGCGCCCAGAATGATGCCGGCAAGGATGATGGATTTGCGCAAGCGTCGGTCGACGTGGAAGCCTGAATTCCACGCGCGATAGAGGACGTCGACCGCGATTGCGGACAGCAATGGCAATGCGTACGACGCAGCCGCACGTTGGGTGTTGCTCCAGAACGCCAGTACGACGAGGCCGGCCAGCAATGCGCCCCACAGCCAGTTGCTGCGTCCTTCGGCCTGCATGAATCGCCATGCCAGGTAGACCTGGAAGCAGGCCAGATAGAACACTGCGCCGTACGACCCTTGGCCGAAGAGATTCTCGGTGACTTGCAGCGACAGGCCACTGGCGACGATCGCCACGCAAAGCAGTCGGATCCAGACAGACCGCACCGCGATGCTGGCGACCAGCCACGTGCCCCAGAGCACGAGCAGCGAAGTCACAGCACCCGAGATCGCATGCAGCAGGTAGCCGTTCTCCGCGAATGGAAGGAACGGGAGGATGAAAAGCTGGCCGAACACGACCATGAGGTCGCCGTTCACGTAGGTCCAATCGCGCGGGAAGTATGAACCCGCTTCGTAGATCTCCTGCGCAAGCAGGCTTTTCGCCGCCGAATCGGAATGGAAGTATTCGAAATAGCCGACGAATACGTAGCCCATCAGCAGCGCCAGATTGCACGCCAGCACCACAAGCAACGCGACTTTAGCGACACGCGCCGCGATTGCGTGGTGACGTTCCCATTGGCCGCCGGTCAATCCCCAGCCGTTCGACATTCCAATCCCCTTGCTAGCGCCCGTTCGCTCGGCCCCGAGCCGATTCTCAGGCTTCGTTTCGATACATCCACTCAAGCGTGTCGCGCAACGCAATCTGCGGCAGCGGTCCTATCGTTCGAGCCAGGCGCCCCGCATCCCCCCGCAGCCGCTTAACCTCGTTCGCGCGTACAAATGCCGGATTAACCACAACGTCCATGCGATGCCCGCTGATCGACTCCATCAGCGCGATGACCTCGCGCAACGAATATTCCTGGCCGGAGCACACGTTGAAAACATCGTCTGCGGCAGGAGCTTCGATCAGCCCCGTATAGATTTCGGCGACACCCCTGACGTCGTAGAAGTCCCTGGAAACATCCAGGTTCCCCAATTCGATTCGATCCGCCTTGCGTTTGAAGTGCGAGACGATCTTCGGGATGAGGAATTTTTCCGACTGACCGACACCTGTGTAGTTGAACGGTCGGGTGACCGTAATGGGCAACTGCGGACGCCACAGATTCGCCATCAGCTCCATCGCCAGCTTGCTGACCGCGTAATCGTTCTGTGGCGCCGGGGCAACCTGCTCATCTACGGTGCCTTCGGCGTTGCCGTAGACGTTCGCGCTACTAGCCAGTAGCACCCGACGCGGCTTGCGTTCGGTGGCCGCAAGCCCTTCCAGCAGGTTCCGGGTACCGACGACGTTGACGCGGTAGATCTCGTCCGCGTCGCCATGCGCGACAAACGAGATCGCCGCCAGGTGAATCACGACGTCCGGTCGCGCATTCAAGGCCGCTGCAAGCGTCGCCTGCCGGTCCAGGAGATTGACGGCTTCCCCGCCGCCATCGCCGGCGTGCGACCAGGCCTTTACCCGATAGCCAGCACGCTCTAGCGAAGCGCGCACGTAGCGCCCGGTGAAACCCTCGGCGCCTGTCAGCAGCGCAGTGGGAGCCTGATCAGAAGGAGAAGCCACGCTCGTTCCTTGCCAAGTCCGCACGGACCATCATTTCGCACAGGTCTTCAAGCGAAGTGCGAGGCTCCCAGCCCAGCTTCTCCTTGGCTTTGGACGGGTCGCCGATCAGCAGGTCGACCTCGGCTGGACGATGGAACTTCGGATTGATGCGCATCACGACCTTGCCGTTCGCGGTATCAACCGCCGTCTCGTCCTGGTCCTTGCCGCGGAAGTCGACAGTGATGTCCGCACCCTTGAACGCCATACGCACAAAGTCGCGGACGGTCTCGGTGCGATTGGTCGCCAGCACGAAGGTGTCCGGCTCGTCGACCTGCAGCATCAGCCACATCCCTTCGACGTACTCCTTCGCGAAGCCCCAGTCGCGCTTGGCGTCGAGGTTGCCCAGCTCGAGGCAGTCGAGCATGCCGAGCTTGATCTTGGCCACCGAGTCGGTGATCTTGCGGGTGACGAACTCGCGACCACGCAGCGGACTCTCGTGGTTGAAGAGGATGCCGCTGGTGCCGAAGATGTCGTAGCTCTCGCGGTAGTTCACCGTGATCCAGTGCGCGTAGAGCTTGGCCACGCCGTACGGACTGCGCGGGTAGAAGGGCGTGTCCTCGCGCTGGGGTACGGCCTGCACCTTTCCGAACATTTCGGAAGTCGAGGCCTGATAGAAACGGATTTTCGGATTGACCAGACGGATCGCCTCGAGCAGATGCAGCGCGCCGACGCCCGTGATCTGAGCGGTCGTGCCGGGCTGGTCGAAGCTGACACCGACGAAGCTCTGCGCGGCGAGGTTGTAGACCTCATCCGGCTGTACGCGCTGCACCAACGCGATGCTGGAACCCAGGTCGGTCAGGTCGTACTCGACCAGATGGAGGTTGGGGTGTCCGCTGACGCCCAACTCGTCGATGCGCCAGAAGTTGACCGAGCTGGTTCGCCGGTACGTTCCGTAAACGGTATACCCCTTCTCCAGCAGCAGTTGTGCGAGATAGGCACCGTCCTGACCGGTGATCCCCGTGATAATTGCCTTCATGGCCATTCCCGTTGGTTAATTAGATCTTGAATTGCGAACGCGACTTCATGCCGCTACGGCGCGAGGTTGGGGTTCCGCAACGCGGCAATTCCAGCACCCACGTCTACCAGCGCGCCGCGAGCGCGGAGCCCGTTAACCCGTTCGCGCTGTAGCGCATCGCGCTCGGCCTGAGCTGGCCAGCAAGTAACGAAGTCCCCTTGTTGGATTTCCAGGACGTCGTCATCGATCGCGTCTGCCGGCAATTTCAGCAACGACGCAGCCATTTTGCGCGCGTAGCGATAGCGGTCATCACCCTGACGGATCTGGATGAGATCGACGCGCCATCCCGGACGAGCTTCGCTGAGCGCCTCGTGCAGTGCTTGCGAAAGTCCGGCCCACCCCGGCTGCCCTTCGCTTGGAGCTTCCGTCACGTCGATGAGCCATTGACGCGCCGGAAGGCGCGCGGGGAACGTCAGCGCGGCCGCTTCCGCGATTGCGATCAGGTCTCGGTCGCATGCCTCCGCGGAGTGCGCCCCTATTTCCCTCACCATAGCCAGCTCACCGTCTCGTTGCGCTTCATAGAATGCCTCGATCCGTTGGCAGTATTGCTCGGCGCAGACACGGGGCGCGTGCTTCTCCGCCACGATATTGGCCGCGTTGCGTCCCAACTGCTTGCGGAAGGCCTCGTCCCGCCAGAGCTGCTCCAATGCAGAGACCAGCTCGACGTTGTCGAATTCGTCGTTCAAGACGAGCACGCCATGTGGAGGCAGATCGGCCATGGCCCCATTGGCGTTCACGACGGTGGCCAGGCCGTAGTTCATGCAGTCATATACAGCGCCAGATGTTTCGCCCCTCGAAAGGGTACGTAACTGGACTGCCACATCCGCTGCTGCGAGATAAGCCTGATAGGTGTCGGAATCCGCCCAACCGGTGACCGTGACTTGGCCGCCGAGGCGCTGGTTGTCGATGTCGTGCTGCAGGCGCACACCGTAGTCCCCGGCATGGTTCTCGCCGACGAACACGAGTTGCGATTTTGCGTAACGCGAAAGCTCCGACGCCGACCAGGCCTCGAGCAATCGCGCACTGAGCTTGGTTGGGGCAACGTGTCCGAAACTGCACACCACGAAGTCGTCGGGATCGATGCCGAGTTGCCGGCGGGCTCCGTCTCGATCGATCTTGGCTGGGGGCGCGCGCAGATGCGGAATCTCTGCCCATGCGTCACTCGTGCCGGCGCCATACCATTCATCACCCAGACGACGGGCGTAGCTCGAATGCACGATCAGACCGATGTTGGCGCCGAGCACGTCGAAATTGCAGGGATACTTGAAGATCATGGGCGCGATGTCGGACGACTTGCTGTTGTCCAACAGTGCCGGATAACCGTGCGACCTGAAGAGGTCACGCATCCACAACTGCGGCAGGCCGCCGCTTAGTGCCATATGCGCGCGAATTCCGCTCAGGAAGAAGTCATGCAGCACGACCACGCCGGGAATCGTACGCATGAGTTCGAACATGTGCGCATGGAACTGCGAGTTCCCGACCTGATACACGACCCGCTCGTAATCCGCTTGGTGATCTACGAACCAATCCACGCTGCGCACCTCGGCGCATGCGCTGACCTGGGGCGCGGCGACATCCTGCTGCGCCACGATGACGTCGATCTCGTAGAAACGCGATAGCTCCGGGATCAACTCCGTACTGTAGGTCGCAATCCCGCTGCGCTCCGGAGGCAACGGAGTCAGTAGAGCCATACGTGGACGTCGCGCGCGCGCGGCAACAGAGACCCGTTCCGACGTGGCGACGCGCCGGGCGGATTCCTCGAACGCGCCCAAGGCGCGACGCGCGCTTTCCTTCCAGGAAAAACGCCGCGCCTGCTCGTACCCATGCCTGACGAGGTCGGCCCGGAACGCTTCGTTCGTCAATACCTCGAACATTTTAGCCGTCATCGCCTGGTCGGAGCGCGCGTTGAAAAGCGCGTCGGACCGTCCCACCACCTCGGGAAGGCTCGACGCGTCGGCCGCAATAACCGGTGTGCCGCAATGCATCGCCTCGAGCAGGGGTAGCCCAAATCCCTCATGGAAGGAAGGGAACACGAATGCCGTGCTGAGATTGTAGAGCGCGACGAGCTCCTCGTCGGAGACAAAGCCCGTCAGTACAAGTTCGGACTCGTCCAGACCCGCTGAGCGCGCTACTGCTTGCAGCGCTTGGCGGCTGTCGTCCGTGACCGAGCACACGACGGCCAACTGGTGCGCGTGGCGGACTTCGGACGGAAGCGAAGCGAAGGCGCGAATGAGCCCTTCGATATTTTTCCGGTAATCGATACCGCCGGTGTACATCACGAAGGGGCGCATCAGGCCAAGCTTGCCGCGGAGTGCCCGCTCAGCTTCCGGAGTCACATCGATACGGTGAAAGCGTTCGTCAGCGGCGGAGGAGATGTTGACCACGGAGTCAGGTGAGAACTCCAGGTGTTCAATCGCCTCCCGGCGAGCGGATTCGGAAATCGCCAACAGCAGATTGGCGCGTTTAAGCTGGTCGACCTTCGACAGATACCAAGTCGCAGACGTCGGATCCGCCAGGTACTTCTCACGATGGATATACGGAATCAGGTCGTACAGCGTGGGAGCCACCGGGGTAGTCCCGGAAAAACGACCGATGCTGGTGACAGCAGCGTCGCTCATTCCTTCGAACAGGCTGGTGACATGTACGATGTCGGGCTTCAGCCCGGCCAGGAAGCACTCCCTGAGGATCTCATCGGGCACGCGACGCGCGGGCGAAAGGTGACCACCGGAAGGGTGCCAAACGCGTATCGAATCCGGCGGCAACAAGCCGTTGAATGCATTGCGGAGCGGTTCGACGCTGTCGACGAGCGCCCCGTTCAAGGCAATGAGCATCTCGTGATCGCCAGCTTGCGCGGCCATCGCCTGTGCGAGCGACAAGGAGTACCGGCCGATACCCCGGAATCGGCTGACACTCTGCGCACCCTGCAAGTCGATCACGATCCGCATCATGCCGCTCCTTTTCCGGATGCCCTGCGCAGCGCATGGAGGAACTGTTGCCCGCGCACGGACAGGATTTCCTCGGCCTGCACCGGCTTGTTGTTCACTGCGACGAGGGTTCGCAGGCGCGCGGTTTGCTCCCATGCCCTCAGGCGTGCATCCGCATTGGGCACGACGGTTACGAAAATCCGTCGCAAAAGCGGTCGACGATTGATCGGACCCGCAATGTTGACGAACAACGGGCGCGCGCCATGCTTCACCAGTCGTTTTGCCGCGCCTAGGAATTGAGCCGGCGATCGAGACAGCGCACGAAGTGCGCGGCCGCCAAAGCGGATGGGCCACGTCACTCGCCATGACAGGCTGCTCGCCATGAGCGCTATCTGGTGTTGGCCCTGATGAGCCATCAGCTCCCACCGGTGCGCCTGTTCGGTAAGGCGGGCGATGGATTCGTGCGACTGCTTCCACTCGCGGGCGAGCCATTGCCCTTGGGCGATCTGTTCCTTGAGCAGTTCGTCGAGCCGGTTGCGCGCGCTTTCGACGCTCTCCAGGTCACGCCTGAGGCCTGCCACGTTTGATTCCGAAGCGGTCAGTTCGTTGCGCCATTTGCGCTCCTGCTCGGCCCATTGCTCGCGCCACTGCGCGCCGAAGGTGGAGGTTGCCGTGCCGCTCAACGAAACGCCGTCGAACACGTTCGGCGGCGTTGCGAATGACGCGCCGAGCTCTGGATGCTCCGAGGAAACGTAGAAGCGGTTGAGTCCGTCGAAGTAAACGAACTTGTACCCCTTCGCGACGAGGATGGGATCCCACTCGTGGTGGCTCTCCAGCTTCGTGGTCGGGAGCGTGCTCTCGACGACGACGACCCACGGCCGCACAGGCGAGTCCCGCCAGCTTCGCAACACAGAGGCCTCGGCGCCTTCGACATCCACCTTCAACCAGTGCACTTCGCCTGGCGCATGCGCTAGCACCTGGTCGAGCGTCACTGCGGGCACCACGGTTTCGATGACCTCGAAGCTGGTCGCGTGCTGTCGCGCAAGCGACGGATCCAGCGTACTCAGGCCCGTTCTGGGCATTTCGAAGAACGAGAGCGTACCAGGCGTCTCGGAAACGGCCGCATGGATGACCACCTCGTCAGGACGCGCGGCGCGCAGCTCTTGCGCATACGTGGCGGCCGCATCGACATGGATTCCCCGCCAGCCTTGTTCGTAGAACATGCGGCTGACCGAGTCCTCGTCGGGACTCTGCGCGCCGATGTCGATGTAGGAGCCGTGTTCGACGTGGCCGAGGGCCCGCCAAAGCATGACGTCTTCGAAGTTCTGCGCGTAGGAGACCAGTCGGGTCATTGATAAGATGTGGAAGTCGTGGGCGCGGTGGCGGAAAAGTCCGGCCTCATTCGTGCGAGTTCGCGCTCGACCCGGCGCCACCGATGTCGAAGCGTGCATCTAGCCAGTTGCTGCCGATGAACGTCGGCGACGAAACGTTCATCACATCAAAGACAAGCAGGTTATCGACCCACTCGTAGTTGTTCACCAAGTGGGTGTCCGTGCTCACCAGTGCCGGCGAAACGGAGTAGGAGCCCGGGCCGAGCGTGCAGGTGAAGTTCATCGCGAACTCTACCGTGTCGCCCGCCTTGAGTCCCGAGCGTACCTGTCCGGTGTGCCAGGTGTTGGTGCCCCACACCACGTGCCCCTGCCGGTCGCGGAGCATGTACCCCAGGACGAGCTGCGGGACATCGCCGTGGATCTCTGCGCGCAGACGCAAGTTCAGGCGCTGGCCGACCGTCGCCATTGACACCTCGCTGCCGGTGTCCGCATCGAACAGGCGCAGATCGACTATGCGCGCCTCGCCTGTTCCGCTGCGGGTCTGCAGCCAACCCGTCTCGTGGCGAATCTGTTCGATCGAGCCGGCCTCGTTTTCCTTCTCGGCGATCATCGCATTGTAAAAATCGACCACCTCCTCGGGCGCACCGTCCTTCACGACCCGTCCCTTGTCGAGCAGGATCACCCGGTCGCACAAGGTGCGCACGTCGCCCATGCTGTGGGTCACCAGCAGGATCGAAACGCCTTGGTCACGATAGGAGCGGATGCGATCGAAGCTCTTGTGCTGGAAGTAGCTGTCGCCGACGGACAAGGCTTCATCGACGATCAGCAGGTCCGGCTTGAAGGCCGTGGCCACGCTGAATGCCACGCGCATCTGCATGCCACTGGAATAGGTGCGCACGGGCTCGTCGAAGTACTCGCCGATCTCGGCGAAGGCTTCGATGTCCGGCATGGCTTCGGCGATCTGCGCCCGGCTGTATCCCATCAAACCGGCCGAGTGGAACGCGTTCTCGCGGCCGGTGAGGTCCGGATTGAATCCCATGCCAAGCTCGAGGATTGCGGCGATGCGACCGCTGGTCGCAACACTTCCCTCGGTCGGTCGGGTCGTGCCGGTAATGAGCTTGAGCAGCGTACTCTTCCCCGCTCCGTTCTGGCCGACGATGCCGATCGTTTGTCCGGCTTCCACCTCGAAGTCGATGCCGCGCAAGACCCAATGCTCCTCGGCAGGCCGGACAGGAGCGCCAAACCACGAAGCCGCGCGCAACCATTCGCTGCGCCAACGGCGATAGGCCTTGCCCAGACCCCTGGCCTTAAGCACACCGCTCATAACGCGTCCACGATTTCAGGGCTGGCGCGACGGAACACGACCAGCGAGACAACAAGCAACGCGATGATCCCCGCCGAGAGCCATAGGAGTTCCCTCCACAGCGGAACGGTGCCGAAAACCAGCACGTTTTGGTAGCTGGCCACCAATGGATACAGTGGGTTGAGCTTGAACCAGAACTGGAACTTCTGCGGCATGATGTCCGTCACGTAGACGATGGGCGTCAGCCAGAACAACGCCTGCAGAACCACCGGCACCACCTGTCCGACGTCGCGCATGAATACGTTCATCACGCCAAGGATCAGTCCCAGCGCCATCGAAAGAGCGAGGGTGGTCAGGATCAGCAAGGGCAGCCAGACGATGTTTTGCCCTGGGAAGTGGCCGAGTACCGCGAATACCAATAGGATGGCCGCCAACAGCAACACGTTGGTGACAAGCATGGTGCCCGCCGTGATCAGCGGAAGACAGATGCGTGGGAACGCCATCTTCTTCATCAGGTTGCCACTGTCGATGAACAGCGATAGGCAACGCGTAACGGTCTCAGTGAAGAGCGTCCAGCAAAGCATGCCCGCCATGAGGTACAGCGCATAGGCGTACTTGTTGTCGATACCGGGGAGCTTGGCGGCGAGCACCTCGGAGAGGATCGTCGCGAAGATCAGCACTTGCGCGAGCGGATGGATGACCATCCAAAGTCCACCCAGTTTGCTGCGAATGAAACGCGCACGCAGGTCATTGCGAATGGAGGACAGGATGAAGAAGCGGTAGCGCCAGGCGGCGCGCAGCATATCCATGTCACTTACCCGCGAACTGTGAAACGGCGGTGCGATTCATTGCGCGCTTGCGCCCAGAGCCCGGTCAAGTTCGAAGTGAAGATCTGCCAGATCTTCTACGCCCACACTCAACCGCACTAAGTTATCCGCGATACCCAGTGCGGTGCGACGCTCAGCCGGAACCGACGCGTGCGTCATGATCGCCGGGTGGTTGATCAGGCTTTCGACGCCGCCGAGGGATTCGGCGATCGCGAACAGTTCGCAACGCTCCATCATGCGGCGCGCAGCGGCTTCGCCGCCCTTGACGTAGATGCTGACCATGCCGCCGAAGCCGTGCATCTGGCGCCTGGCCAGGTCGTGCTGCGGGTGCGACTTGAGGCCGGGGTAGATGGCCCTCTCGATCTGCGGATGCGTTTCGAGCCACTGCGCCAGTGCAAGCGCGTTCTCACAGTGGGCCTTCATGCGCAGGTGCAGCGTCTTCAGGCCGCGCAGGGCGAGGAAGCTATCGAACGGGCCTTGGATGCCACCGATGGCGTTCTGCAGGAACGCCATGCGGTCGGCGATTTCGGCGTCGTCGCCGACCACGGCCATGCCACCGACGATGTCGGAGTGGCCGTTGAGGTACTTGGTGGCCGAATGCATGACGATGTGCGCGCCGAGTTCCAGCGGGCGCTGCACGATCGGCGAGCAGAAGGTGTTGTCGACGACCACGATCAGGCCGCGCTTGCGGGCAATGGTGGCGATTTGCTCGATATCGACCAGCTTCAGCAGCGGATTGGTCGGCGTCTCGATCCAAACCATCTTCGTTTCGGGACCGATTGCTGCCTCGAACGCGGCCGCGTCGCTCAGGTCGACCCAGCTGAAATCCAGCCCGGCGGAGCGGCGGCGGACGCGCTCGAACAGTCGGTAGGTACCGCCATAGACGTCATCCATCGCGATGACGTGGCTGCCGGAATCCAGCAGCTCCAGGATGGTCGACGTCGCCGCCAGGCCGGAGGCAAACGCGAAACCGCGCGCTCCGCCCTCCAAGCCGGCGACACAGCGCTCGTAGGCGAACCGGGTCGGGTTGTGGCTGCGCGAGTACTCGAAACCCTGGTGCACGCCCGGACTGCTTTGCGCATAGGTCGACGTGGCGTAGATCGGGGTCATCACCGCCCCCGTGCTCGGGTCGGGAGCCTGACCGGCGTGGATCGCGAGGGTGCCCAGGCCGGGCTTCCGCGCCCCGCCGTCGGCGTGTCGTTCAGTCATTCAGTCCTTCCAGTTCCGCTGCCATGGGCGGCCGCCGATTCTAGCACCGGCGATGAGCCTGCTCAGGCCTTTATTTGAAGCCTTCAGCGGCAGTCCAGCGTTGCCTCACAGGCACCCTTTTGGCGGCTTCAAATTGCCCGCCGGGGTCCGCGCATCCGGCCCGATGCCAGTTCGTCCGGCAGTGGGCGCCGAGGCCCTGAACGCGGGCTGGGTCTCACGGCGCCAGCCTTCACCCCGCGGCCAATGCATGGCGACCTGCCCCACAGCGCCTGTCCGCCGGCGCTGAGCAGCCGCACGTTCGGCAGGCGGTCGCCGGAGAGCCAGCGCTCGCCTGCCTCGGCATTCATCACTGCACGCGCCGGCGCAGGTAGTTCAGCAGGTCGATACGGGTGATCAGGCCGATGAAACGATCCCCGTCGACGACGATCGCCACGTGGCCACGGTCGAATACCGGCAGCAGGGATTCGATCGGCGAACTCACGTCGATCTTGTCGAGCTTGCTCACCATCGCGGTGGACACCGGATCGCGGAAGCGCGACTCGTCGCCGTACACGTGCAGCAGCACGTCGCTCTCGTCGACGATGCCGACGATGCTGTCGCCCTGCATCACCGGCAGCTGCGAAACGTCGTACAGCTTCATGCGCTGGTAGGCCGTCATCAGCAGGTCGTTGGGACCGACGACGATGGTGTCGCGTTGCGAGAACGGACGCAGGATCAGGTCGCGCAGGTCGCCAGTGGAGGTGCGCTCCAGGAAGCCGTTGTCGAGCATCCAGTAGTCGTTGTACATCTTCGAGATGTACTTGTTGCCGGTGTCCGGCACCAGGGTCAACACCTTCTTCGGCGTGGTCTGTTCCCGGCAGTAGCGCAGTGCGGCGGCCAGCAGGGTGCCGGTCGAGGAACCACCGAGGATGCCCTCCTTTTCCAGCAGTTCGCGCGCGGTCAGGAAGCTCTCCTTGTCGCTGATCGCGTAGGCCTTCTTGACGCGCGTGAAGTCGGAGATTGCCGGCAGGAAGTCCTCGCCGATGCCTTCGACCATCCAGCTCGCCGATTTGTCGCTGAGCGTTCCGCGGTTGATGTATTCCTCGAGGATCGAGCCCACCGGATCGGCCAGGATCAGCTCGGTCTGCGGCGAGTGCTGCGCGAAGCAGCGCGACAGGCCGGTCATCGTGCCCGACGATCCGCAGCCGAACACGATCGCGTCCAGGCCGCCGACCTGCTTCATCTGCTCGATGATTTCCGGCCCGGTGCCGAACTCGTGCGCCGCCGGATTGTCGGGATTGCCGAACTGGTTGATGAAGTACGCGCCCGGCGTTTCGCGCGCGAGGCGCTCGGCCATGTCCTGGTAGTAGTCCGGGTGGCCCTTGGCCACGTCCGAGCGGGTCAGCACGACCTGCGCGCCCATGGCCTTGAGGTTGAAGATCTTCTCGCGGCTCATCTTGTCCGGCACGACCAGGATCAGCTTGTAGCCCTTCTGCTGGGCGACCAGCGCCAGGCCGATGCCGGTGTTGCCGGCCGTGCCTTCGACCAGGGTGTCGCCGGGGCGGATCTTCCCCGCCTTTTCGGCCGCATCGATCATCGACAGGCCGATGCGGTCCTTGATGGAGCCGCCGGGGTTCTGCGATTCGAGCTTGAAGTACAGCTCGCAGACGCCGGTGTCCAGGCGCTGGGCCTTGATGATCGGCGTGTCGCCGATCAGTTCGAGTACGGATTGATGGATGCTCATCCCGCGAGTTTACGAGCCGGAAACGAGAAGCGGGAATAGGGAACCGGGATTGCAGCCACCGCCGCGGCTCCCACTTCCCTATTCCCGCTCTTCGGTCCAGCCTCCCTTCGCCCCGGGGCGGCTGCTGGATGCAGCCGCCCCGGTTCGCGAGACGCCGGCGGAGAGACCGACGAGGAAGTCGCCGCCGGCGGCGAGAAGTGGATGACAGCGTCAGTGGTGTTGCGTGTCGTACATGCGGACCAGTCGGTCCTTCGCAGCCAGTTTCTCGCGCTTCATCTGCGCCAGGGTGAGGTCGTCGATGGGCAGCACGCCCAGCTCGGCGTCCATCACTCTCTTGTCGAGATCCTTGTGGCGCTGGTAAAGCTGCCGGAATTCCGGGTTCGCCTTCATCAGCGCTTCGATCTCGGGCTGCGGTCGCTCTTCGAACATGTAATGCCTCCTTCAGCGTTGGATGAAGTCCGGGGCCATGTCCCGGACCCTTGCGGAAGGCCCCGCAGACGAAAACGCCCCGGTCGTCGGACCAGGGCGTCAGCGGGGTCGTGGGGGAGCAGGTCGAAGGTGCCGGCTTCACAGGGACCGGCCACCAACGAGCGTGGGGCGGCGGGGTCCTGCGAGAGGGGCGTTGACGTCATCGACCGGGCTCATCGCCAAGCGGAAAACAGGCCGCCTGGATAACCGACCCTACTCCTCCGACCTGCCCGCGGCAAGGGCGAAATCGGGAACTGTGAGCCGGATCGCGCCGGTGCATTAAGGCGACATAAGACCCTGCCGCCTTATGCGTTACAGGCGGGTTAAGTGGCTGAATTTACTTGTGTTGGACGACCACGTCGGTGCGATCGGCCTTGCCGCTGCGGCCGCTGACCTGGACCTTGCCCTGCGCCAAGCCACCGGCCACCAGGGCGTCGCGCACGGCTTCCGCCCGGCGCTGCGCCAGCTTGGCATCGGCGGCGGTGACCTCGACCTTGACGCCCGGCGACGCGTACGCCTGCGCGAAAGCCGCGACGGTCTTGACCGAGGTGGTCGCGTCGCCGCTCAGGCCGGCCTTGCCCGATCCGAAGCTGCCCTTGCCCAAGGTAAAGACTTCGCCGCGGTTGTCGCGCTTCGACGAGGGCAGTTTGCCTCCCGTCACCAGTTCGGCCTCCTCGCGGGCCAGCTTGGCCTCGCGCTCGCGGGCGGCATTCAGGCGTGCCGCCTGGGCACCGGCCACGCCCTTAAGCGCGGTTTCGACGTCCTGCATGGCGACCGCGTCGGCCTCGCTCTGGAGGCGCAGGCGCTCGGCTTCCTCGGCCTGCATCTGGGCCTGCAGGCGCAGGCGTTCGGCCTCGGCGCGGGCGCGGGCTGCGTCCTGGCGGCTGGCTTCGACCAGCAGTTCGGCGCGCTCGCGCTCCAGGCGGTCGATCTCGCGCTGCATGGCTTGCGCGCGGGCGGAGCTTTCGGCGGCACTGACGCGCCGTTCGGCTACGTACAGGGCCGCGGGCTGGTCTCGGCGTGACGCCTCCGCCAGCGCGTTGACGGCCTGGCGGGCCTGCAGGCGCTCGTAGGCGGCAAACGTGTTGAGCTGCGGATCGGCGTCCAGCGCCGTCAGGCGCTGCGAGAGCCGCGCGGCATCGGGGTTGTCGGCGGCAGCCGCGGGAGCGGCCGCGAAGGCGGCAGCCAGGGCGAACGACAGGGCGAGGCGGCGCAGGTTCATGGCTGGCCCTCCGTCTGCAGGCGGCGGCGCAGTTCGTCGACTTCCGCGCGGCGCTGATTGAGTTCGGCCGTCGCCAGGGCCTCGCGGCTGCGCGCATAGGCCAGGTCGGCATCGGCGGCGGCCGAGAGCGCCAGCTGGCGGGCGTCGTCTTCGTCACCCGAACTCATCGCCGACTGGGCGCGGGTCAGCCCACTGCGGGCCGCAGCCAGTTCCTGCGGCGAGTACTGGTCCGCATCGGCGTTCTCGGCGCGCGAAACGGCCTGGTTCGCCGCTGACAGCTCGGCCGTGGGCGGGGGCAGCGACGCGCAGCCGCAGAGTGCGGAAGCGAGAACTGCAGCCAGCAGTGGAAAACGGATTTGTGCGAAGCTTGGACGCATTGGGGAGGCCGGCCCGTGTTTGAGGCCCGGCCATTGTCGTAAAGCCGCTGGCGCGCTTGCAACGGGAGCCGCTCGGCCGGGGGTCATCCAAAGGGGTTGCAGCATGGACATCGGCTATTTCCTGAAGCTGATGACGGAAAAGAACGCGTCGGACATGTTCCTGACGACCGGCGCGCCGGTGTACATCAAGGTCGAAGGCAAACTCTACCCGCTGGGCAATACCGGCCTGCCACCCGGCATGGTCAAGAAGATCGCCTATTCGTTGATGGACGAGGGACAGGTTCCGCTTTTCGAGCGTGACCTGGAACTGAACATGGCGCTCGCCTTGCCGGAGGCCGGCCGCTTCCGCATCAACGTGTTCAAGCAACGCGGCGAGGTCGGCATGGTGATTCGTGCCATCCGCAGCGTGATCCCGTCGATCGAGGAGCTGCAGCTGCCGCAGGTGCTGAAGGACATCATCATGGCCCCGCGCGGGCTGGTGCTGATCGTCGGCTCCACCGGCTCGGGCAAGTCGACCACGCTGGCGTCGATGATCGACTACCGCAACAGCAACATTTCGGGCCACATCCTCACCATCGAGGATCCGATCGAATACCTGCACAAGCACAAGAAGTCGATCGTGAACCAGCGCGAGGTCGGTCTGGACACGCATGCCTTCCACAATGCGCTGAAGAACGCGATGCGCGAGGCGCCGGACGTCATCCTCATCGGCGAGATCCTCGACGCCACCACGATGGAGGCGGCTATCGCCTTCGCCGAAACCGGTCATCTGTGCCTGGCGACGCTGCACTCCAACAACGCCGACCAGACGCTGGAGCGCATCCTCAACTTCTTCCCGGAAGCGGCGCACAAGAACGTGCTGATGAACCTGGCGCTCAACCTGCGCGCGGTGGTCAGCCAGCGCCTGGTGGTGGGTACCGACGGCCGTCGCGTGCCCGCGGCGGAAGTGCTGATCAACACCCCGCACATCCGCGACCTGATGCGCCGCGGCCAGGTGCACGAGATCAAGCAGGCGATGGAGGAATCGCTGGAGGAAGGCATGGAGTCCTTCGACCAGTGCCTGTTCCGCCTGTACAAGGAAGGCAAGATCGACATGGAAGAGGCGCTCAAGGCCGCCGACTCGCGCGAGGGCCTGTCGCTCAAGTTCCGCCTGTCGGAAGGCTCCAGCGGCGAGCACGATCCATACGCAGACATCTACTCCGCGTCGAACTGATCACCCGGCTCTCTCCGATAAAAACCGCGCCCTCTGGCGCGGTTTTTTTTGCCTCAGCGCGTGGCGTCCGGCACGTCGGGCTGGCGTTCCGGCTGGGCGGCCTCGAATGCCGGCAGCGCAAGGCAGGCCTTCTCGATGCGCATGACCGTCGGATAAGCCCCCAGGTCGACGCCGAAGCGGCGTGCGTTGTACACCTGCGGAACCAGGCAGCAGTCGGCCAGCGTGGGCGTGTCGCCTTCGCAGAACGTGCCGGTTGACGGATGCTTGTCCAGCATTGCCTCCAAGGCCGCGAAGCCTTCCTGGATCCAGTGCTGCACCCAGCCGTCGCGTTCGGGCTGCGGTACGTGCCAGTTCCGTTCGAAGTACTGCAGCACGCGCAGATTGTTGAGCGGATGGATGTCGCAGGCGACGGTCTGCGCGAGCGCGCGCACGCGCTGCCGGTCGCGCGCGGCGCTCGGCAGCAGCGGTGGCTCGGGCCAGGTTTCGTCCAAGTATTCGAGGATGGCGACCGACTGGCGGAAGACGCGATCGCCGTGCTGGAACACGGGCACCAGCCCCTGCGGGTTGGTCTGGCGGAACGCCTCGGTATGCTGCTCGCCGCCGTCGCGCACCAGATGCACCGGCACGGTCTGGTACGGCAGGCCCTTCAGGTTGAGACCGATGCGCACGCGATACGCCGCACTCGAGCGCCAGTACGAGTACAGCCGCAGGTGTTCAGCCGCCATCTCATTCCTCCGGCGCCATGCGCCTCATGCGCGGGCCGCGTGTGCGGCCCACCTCAGGTCACGCGCCCGGGCGCTCGATGCGCTGCTCGATCGCACCGAACACGCTTTCGCCGCTGCGCGAGAACATTTCGATGCGCACGGTGTCGCCATAGCTCATGAACGGCGTGATCGGCTTGCCGGTCTCCAGCGTCTCGACCGTGCGCTTCTCGGCGAAGCACGAGGCGCCCAGCGAGGTGTCCTCGTTGGCTACGGTGCCCGAGCCGACGATGGTGCCGGCCGACAGCGGTCGCGTCTTGGCGGCATGCGCCACCAGTTGCGCGAAATCGAACTGCATGTCCACGCCGGCTTCGGGCGCGCCGAACCATTCGCCGTTGATGTGCGTGGTCAGCGGCAGATGCACCTTGTTGCCCTTCCAAGCGTCGCCCAGCTCGTCCGGCGTGACGAACACCGGACTCAACGCCGAGCGCGGCTTCGACTGCAGGAAGCCGAAACCCTTGGCGAGTTCGTTCGGGATCAGATTGCGCAGCGAGACGTCGTTGACCAGGCCGATGAGCTGCACGTGCGAGGCCGCCTGCTCCGGCGTCACCGCCATCGGCACATCGTCGGTGACGACGACGACTTCGGCCTCCAGGTCGATGCCGTATTCCTCGCTCAGCACGCGCACCGCATCGCGCGGGCCGTAGAAGCCGGCACTGACGGCCTGGTACATCAGGGGGTCCGTGTAGAAGCTCTCCGGCACTTCCGCGCCGCGCGCGCGACGCACGCGTTCGACATGCGGCAGGTACGCCGAACCATCGACGAACTCATAGGCGCGCGGCAGGGGTGCGGCCAGCGCGGCCATGTCGATCTCGAACGCGCCTTCGGCCGTGCCGGCGTTCAGTGCGTCGTACAGGGCATTCAGGCGAGGCGCCGTGTTCGACCAGTCCTCCAGCGCGCGCTGCAGCGTGTCGGCGATGCCGGTGGCGCGCACGCCGTGGCGCAGATCGCGCGAAACCACGATCAGCGTGCCGTCGCGACCGCCTTCCTTCAGGGAACCAAGCTTCATCGAAACTCCGGGAATCAGCGCCGAGGCGCGATGGTTTCAATTGTAACGAGCGCCAACGCGCTGGCGAGATCATCAGGCACAACGCAATGCGAAGGCGCATTCCGCCATCGCCGCAACGAAAGGTGTGACCCTTGCACCGTACTTCGTGCAGGCAACAAAAAACCCGCCTTGCGGCGGGTTTCTTGTTTGGATCTGGCAGCCCCGGATGGATTCGAACCACCGAATGCCTGAGTCAGAGTCAGGTGCCTTACCGCTTGGCGACGGGGCTATGGAACCAATTTTAGCGCAGAAATTAGCGCTTGGAGAACTGGGTAGCGCGACGGGCCTTGTGCAGACCGACCTTCTTGCGCTCGACTTCGCGGGCGTCACGGGTCATGAAGCCGGCCTTGCGCAGTTCGGTCTTCAGCGACTCGTCATATTCGACCAGCGCGCGGGCGATACCGAGGCGGATCGCACCGGCCTGGCCGGTGATGCCGCCGCCGGCAACGGTGACTACGACGTCGAACTTGTCGGTCGACTGGGTGAGTTCAAGCGGCTGGCGCACGATCATGCGCGCGGTCTCGCGACCGAAGAACTCATCCAGCGGACGCTGGTTGACGGTGATGTTGCCAGCGCCCTTGCGCAGGAAGACGCGGGCGGTGGAGGACTTGCGGCGGCCGGTGCCGTAGTTCTGCTGGAGTGCCATGGGATGTCTCTAAGAATAGGGTCCGAATCAGAAGTCCAGCGGCTGCGGCTGCTGGGCGGCGTGCGGATGCTCGGAGCCCTTGTAGACCTTGAGCTTGCGGAACATGGCGCGGCCGAGCGGATTCTTCGGCAGCATGCCCTTCACGCCGATCTCGATCACGCGCTCGGGATGACGTTCCAGCGCCTGGGCGAGGGTCTCGGTCTTGAGGTTGCCGATGTAGCCGGTGAAGCGGTGGTACTGCTTGTCCTGCAGCTTCTTGCCGGTGACGGCAATCTTCTCGGCGTTGATGACGATGAGGTAATCGCCCGTATCGACGTGCGGGGTGAACACCGGCTTGTGCTTGCCGCGCAGGCGACGCGCGAGTTCGGAGCACAGGCGGCCGAGGGTCTTGCCTTCGGCATCGACCACGTACCAGTCACGCTGGACGGTCTCGTTCTTGGCGGTAAAAGTCTTCATGACTGATCTGGTCTTGGGGTGCTCGGTCGGGCTGGTTCCGCACTGCAACCGGCGGGCCGGTCGGCGGAACTTCGCCTCGCGTTGGAGGGGCGGAACGAAAGAAGCGGGATCATAGCGGGCTTGCGGCCGGGTCGCAAGTCGCGTCGGCGCGGCGCTAGAATCGCCGCCCATGCCGACCGCCGCGCGCCCGAACCCTCCTGGCCCGGTCGACCCGCTGGTGGCACTGGCCGACCGCTGCGTCCAGTGTGGGCTGTGCCTGCCGGCCTGCCCGACCTACTCCGTATCCCGGATCGAGGCCGAATCGCCACGTGGGCGGATCGCTCTGGTGCGGGCCTGGGCGCTGGACACCATCGAACCGACACTCGCCGGCGAAACCCATCTGGAACAATGCCTGGGCTGCCGCAGTTGCGAGGCGGTCTGCCCGGCCGGCGTGCAGTATGGGGCCCTGCTGGTGCAGGCGCGCGCGCGCCAGCGCGAGCGACGTCCGGCGGGATGGCGCCAGCGCGCGATCGAATGGCTGACGGCCCGGCCGGGCCTGCTGCGCCGCGGGCTCGGCGCCTATCGAGTCACGTTCCGATGGCTGCCACGCCGGTGGCGCCCCCTGCCGCCCCCGCCCACTCCGCCCAGCGTTCGGGCGACGACCCGCTCCGTCCGGCCGCAGGTCGCGATCTTCGTCGGCTGCGCGGCCAGCGCCTACGAGGTGCAGGTCCGAGACGCGCTGGCGCGCTGCTGCGACGCGCTCGGTTTCGAGGTATGCGAGCCGGCCGGCCAGACCTGCTGCGGCAGCCTGCACGCGCATGCCGGGAACGTCGAAGAGGCCGCCCGGCTGGCGCAACGCAATCGCGAGGCGTTTGCCGGCGTGGAGACCGTCCTGACGCTTGCCAGCGGGTGCCACGAAGCGGTGGCGCAGGCGCTGGCTCCTGGCGCGAACGTCGTCGACGCGATCGCCTTTCTTGCCGAACGCCTTGTCGATCAGCGCCCGCCGATCGACGGGTGCATTCGCGAGGAACGCGTCGCACTGCATCTGCCATGCACCCAACGCAATGTCGTGCGTTCGGTGCCGGCCTTGCGCCGCCTGCTGTCCGCCATTCCGGGCCTGCAGGTCATCGAACTGACTGACGGGCATGGCTGCTGCGGCGCCTCCGGCTCGCAGATGCTGACCGATCCGCAACGCGCGGCGATGTTCCGCGAGCCGCTGCTGCAGCAACTGGCCGCCAGCGGCGCCACGCAGCTGCTCAGCGCCAACCTCGGGTGCCGGCTGCATTTCGCGCAGGGCACCGCGGTGCCCGTGCGGCATCCCGTCGAACTGGTCGCCGAGCGGCTGGCGCAGGCTTCACCGCAGGCTGCAGCGGCAGGCGCGTAAACTGCCGGCATGTCCGAACTCCGCCAGCTCACGACACTCGACCGCTTCCTCACCGACACCCAGCGCGCGCTCGACACGGTCTTTGGCGCGCCGGCCGCGCAGCGAGCCAGCCCGGCGGCCGATGTCGCGCAGATCGAACTGGACGAGGCCGAACGCCGGCACGCCAGCGGGCTGATGCGGATCAACCACGTCGGCGAGGTCTGCGCCCAGGCGCTGTACACGGGCCAGGCCGCGGTCGCGCGCGACGAAGCCACGCGCCAGCACCTGCTGGAAGCCGCGCAGGAAGAGACCGACCACCTCGCCTGGTGCGCGCAGCGCCTGACCGAACTCGACAGCCGCCCCAGCCTGCTCAACCCGCTGTGGTACGCAGGCAGCTTTGCCATCGGCGCACTCGCGGGATTGCGCGGCGACGGCTGGAATCTGGGCTTCGTGGTCGAGACCGAACGCCAGGTCGAGGCGCACATCGACGAGCACCTGGAATCCTTGCCTGCCGCGGATGCACGCAGCCGCGCGATCCTGGAAGTCATGAAGGCCGACGAGGCCCGGCATGCGGACAACGCGGAAGCGGCCGGCGCGCGCGTCCTGCCGCCGCCCGTGCCGACCCTGATGGCCGCCGCGTCGAAGCTGATGAAGGCGGTGGCGTATCGGTTCTGATCGGGAATCGGGAATCGGGAATCGGGACTCGGGATCAGCAAACGCCTTCGGCACTTTTGCTGTCATTCCCGCGAAGGCGGGAATCCAGGCAACGACCTATCACCGCCAGGCTGCTGTACTTGAACGAGAGGTTGCCCCGCCTGCGCGCAAATGCCAGCTCGAAGGCCACGCGCAACGCGACCGGAGACGACAACGAAAAGGCCCGCTAGCGCGGGCCTTTTGCTTCCTGTGAATCCGAATCCCGACCCCACAGACCCCGGCTCAGTCGGCCAGATTGCGGCCGTGGTAGAGCTCCTCGATCTCGCGCTTCAGGCGCGCTTCGATCTTCATGCGCTCCTTGAACGACAGGTTCTTCGCCTTCTCCTCGAACAGGTACGTGTCGAGGTCGAACTCCTTCAGGTGCATCTTCGTGTGGAAGATGTTTTCCTGGTACACGTTCACGTCGAGCATCTCGTAGCGCGATTTGATGTTCTTGGCCAGGTAGTCCTGGATCGAATTGATCTTGTGGTCGATGTAGTGCTTCCTGCCCTTGATGTCGCGGGTGAAGCCGCGCACGCGGTAGTCCATCACCACGATGTCGGACTCGAAGCTCTCGATCAGGTAGTTCAGGGCCTTCAGCGGCGAGATCACGCCGCAGGTCGCCACGTCGATGTCGGCGCGGAAGGTCGCGATGCCGTTGTCCGGATGGGTTTCCGGGTACGTGTGCACCGTGATGTGCGACTTGTCCATGTGCGCCACGACGGCGTCGGAGATGATCTCGCGGCCGGCATCCTTCTTGTCGATCACCGGCTCCTCGGAGATGAGGATGGTCACCGACGCGCCCTGCGGGTCGTAGTCCTGGCGGGCGATGTTGAGGATGTTGGCGCCGATGATCTCGGCGACGTCCGTCAGGATCTGCGTCAGGCGGTCGGCGTTGTAGGCCTCGTCGATATACTCGATGTAGCGACGGCGCTCGTCCTCGGATGCCGCGAAGCAGACATCGTAGATGTTGAACGAGAGGGCCTTGGTGAGGTTGTTGAATCCCTGCAACCTCAGGCGAGGCAACGGCTTGACCACGGCAGTGAGATCCCGGAAGGGCGGCGAAGGCGGGAATTATGCGGCACAAAGTGCGACGGGGGAACGACAGGGGCTCGCAAGGCCATGCTCGGGCCCTTTACAGTGGAACCGGTAAGCTGGTCACAGGATTCAAACCGCACGAGTGACGCACTGGGGCGAATATTTGCCCAGAACGTTAGTTCGTCCTAAGCTCGACCGATCACAGAACCTTCACGCCCATGTCCGCTCATCAGGTTGCTACCTCGCCCGCCCTGCGTCGAACCAACAGCCCGCTGCTTCCGGACGGTGCCACCATCGAGCGCTTCCTGGCGCACTGCCACCGCCGTCGCTATCCCTCCCGCACCGATGTGTTCCGCCCGGGCGACCCGGCGAGCACGCTGTACTACATCGTGTCGGGCTCGGTTTCCATAATCACCGAGGAGGAGGACGGCCGTGAGCTGGTGCTGGGTTACTTCGGCCCGGGCGAGTTCGTCGGCGAGCTGGGCCTGTTCATCGCCAGCGACCAGCGGGAAGTCATCCTGCGCACCCGCAGCACCTGCGAGCTGGCCGAAATCGGCCACGAGCGCCTCTACGACCTGCTGCTGACCCGCCTGTCGCTGGACGCGCCCAAGCTGCTGTACGCCATCGGCGCGCAGATCTCGCGCCGTTTACTGGACACCAGCAGGAAGGCCGGCCGCCTGGCATTCCTCGATGTTACCGACCGCATCGTCCGCGCCCTGCACGATCTGGCGAAGGAACCCGAGGCGATGAGCCACCCGCAGGGCACCCAGATCCGCGTGTCGCGCCAGGAGCTGTCGCGCCTGGTCGGCTGCTCGCGCGAGATGGCCGGCCGCGTGCTCAAGAAGCTGCAGGCCGACGGCAAGCTCCACGCCCGCGGCAAGACCGTCGTCCTGTACGGCACCCGCTGATCACCGCACCGATGACGGCCAGCCGGCATGAGCCCGCTGGCCGCGTTGCCGCGGCCTGATCGTACCGCGCACGGGCGTGCTCGAAGCCCGCGGCGTCAGGCCTCCATCCTCCCCGCCTCGCCAGCCCCGGAGCCATCATGCAGTGTCCGAAATGCGCTTCCGCGATGGAGGCCATCGCCATCCTGTCCGCGCGCTCGCAGCGCTGCACCCAGTGCGGCGGCCTCTGGCTGACCATGGGCGAGAACCGGCTGCTGAAGGCTGAAGCGGAGCGTGTGGACACCGGTGATGCGACCGTGGGCGAGCGCTACAACCACATCGACCGGATCAACTGCCCGGTCTGCGTGGAGCGCCCTCTGGTACGCATGGTGGACCCGCAGCAGCCGCACATCTGGTTCGAGAGCTGCAGCCACTGCTTCGGGCGCTTCTACGACGCCGGCGAGTTCCGCGACTACGCCGAACACACGCTGATGGAATTCATCCGCGACCTGGACGCGCCGGAACGTGTGTAGCCCGTTCCGCGCGCCGCCGCGACGCGCCATCGAGGTTGGCCTCAGACGGGATCGCCGCCGCGGCCCTTGCAGCCCCAGTTGAGGATCGGCGTGCCCGGCGGCAGCACGCGCCGGAACATCGCCACACGCTGGCGCTTGGGATTGACCACCACCGGCCTGCGCGCAGCCTTGAGCAGCGGCAGGTCGGCGCTGCTGTCCGAATACGCCACTGCGATCTGGTCGTAGCCGGCATCCCAGATCATCCGCATCTTGTTCTCGTGGTGGCAGTGCTCCACCGTGATCATGCCGCCGAGGAACGGGCCGCCGATGCTGCCGATCACCGGCAGGTCCTCGTGTGCCACGAAGTCCAGGATCGCGCGCGCCAGTTCCGGCGCGGCGCCGGTGGCGATGATCACCCGATCACCCGCGTCGCGATGCTTCTGCAGCACTTTCAGGGCCACCGGCAGCAGCCGCGCACGGATCTGCCTGGCGTGGGTCTGCACGTAATGGTCGATCAGTCGGTCCATGTCGTGCCGGCGATGCGTGCCGACGGTGCCGATCCACAGGTACACGGAAATCGCCCGGCGACGCGTGGGCAGCCAGGCGATCATCGGCAGCAGCACGGGCGAGAACAGCAGCGCAGCGGCCACGCGCGCCCAGTGGCGCCTGATCAGCCACAGCACCAGGTGGCTGCCGGAATCGCCGTCGTACAGGGTGTGGTCGAAGTCGAACACCACCAGCGGCGCATAGGGCCGCGAGTCGGCGAGCTTGTCGTCGCCGGCGGGAGCGACCGCCGCCGCGCCCGGGAGGTGCTCGACGCGGGTGTTCCCGCCCGGCGTGCTCATGCCGCGAACAGCCGCTGCAGCGCAGCGCCCGGCTCGGGTTCGCGCATGAACGATTCGCCCACCAGGAAGGTCTGCACGCCCGCCTCGCGCATGCGCGCCACGTCCGCACGCGTGGCGATGCCGCTTTCGGTGACCAGGATGCGGTCGGGCGGAACCGCGTCGCGCAGCGACAGCGTGGTGTCCAGCGAGACCTCGAAGCTGCGCAGGTTGCGGTTGTTCACGCCGATCAGCTCGCAGTCGGTCTGAAGCGCGCGTTCGAGTTCGTCGATGTCGTGCACTTCCACCAGCACGTCCATGCCCAGTTCCATCGCAAGGTTGGCCATCTCCACCAGCGGGCCGTCCTCGAGCGCGGCGACGATGAGCAGGATGCAGTCCGCCCCGATCACCCGCGCCTCGTAGACCTGGTACGGATCGATGGTGAAGTCCTTGCGCAGCACCGGCAGCGAGCAGGCGCCGCGCGCTTCGCCAAGATACAGGTTGCTGCCCTGGAAGAAGTCCACGTCGGTGAGCACCGACAGGCAGGCGGCGCCGCCGGCCTCGTAGCTGCGCGCGATCTGCGCGGGATTGAAGTCGGCACGGATCAGCCCCTTCGACGGGCTGGCCTTCTTTACTTCGGCGATCACCGCTGCTTCGCCAGCGGCATGCCTGCGGTGGATCGCATCGACGAAGCCGCGCGTGGGCGGCTGCTGCAGCGCACGCGCGCGCAGGTCCGCCAGCGGGCGCACGCGGCTGCGTTGCAGGATCTCCTCGGCCTTGCGGGCCAGGATGGTATTGAGGATGTCGCTCATGATGCGGTGAATAGTAAAGAGGCGTGAGAAAAGAGGGGAGAAGCGGCCTTTTTTACACTCGTTTCTCACTCCTCATCACTCTTTCCCGGCATCCCGTACGCGCGTTCGACCTTCGCCACGCGCAGTTCGTACTGCTCGTACCAGTGCACGCGACCGTGGGCGCGCGTCGCCGCGTGTTCGGCGTGGCGGCGCCAGGCGGCGATGGCCTCCTCGCTCTCCCAATACGACACGGTGATGCCGAAACCATCCGCGCCACGCGCGGACTCCACGCCGAGGAAGCCCGGCTGCTGCGCGGCCAGTTCCACCATGCGCTGCGCGGCTGCGCCGTAGCCGGCGTCATCGTGGCCATTGCGCCGCGAGGAGAAGATCACCGCGTAGTACGGCGGTTGCGGCAGACGGGCGAAGGCTTCGTCCACGTCAGGCTCCGGCCGTTTCGGCGGCGAGCTCGCGCGTGGTCGCAACGAACTCGTCCAGCTTCGCCCGCGCCGCACCGGACGCAAGCACGCCGCGGGCGCGCTCGATGCCCTCGGCGATGCTGTCCACGACACCGGCCGCGTAGATGGCCGCGCCGGCGTTGAGGACGACGATCTCACGCGGCAGCCCCGCCTCGTTGTCCAGCGCCTGCAGTACCAGGCGCGTCGATTCGGCGGCGTCGCTCACGCGCAGGTTGCGGCTGTGCGCCATGGCGATGCCGAAGTCTTCCGGATGCAGTTCGTATTCGCGCACCACACCATCGCGCAACTCGCCCACCAGGGTGCCGGCACCGAGCGAGAGCTCGTCCATGCCGTCGCGGCCCCACACCACCAGCGCGCGCTGCGCGCCCAGTTCCTGCAACACGCGCACCTGGATGCCGACCAGGTCAGGATGGAACACGCCCATCAGGATGCTCGGCGCGCCGGCCGGATTGGTCAGCGGCCCGAGGATATTGAAGATGGTGCGCACGCCCATCTCGCGGCGCACCGGCGCCACGACCTTCATCGCAGGGTGGTGCACCGGTGCGAACATGAAGCCGATGCCGCAGCGCGCGATGCACTGCGAGACCTGCGCGGGTTGCAGTTCGATCGCCGCGCCCAGCGCCTCCAGCGCGTCGGCGCTGCCGGACCTGGACGAGACGCTGCGGTTGCCGTGCTTGGCGACCTTGGCGCCCGCCGCGGCCACGACGAACATGCTGGCCGTCGAGATGTTGAAGGTGTGCGCGCCGTCGCCGCCCGTGCCGACGATGTCGACCAGGTGGCTGCGGTCCGCCACTTCGACCGGACGCGCGAATTCGCGCAGCACGGTCGCCGCGCCGGCGATCTCGCCCACGGTTTCCTTCTTCACCCGCAAGCCGGTGAGGATGGCTGCGGTCATCGTCGGCGACACCTCGCCGCGCATGACCATGCGCATCAGCTCGACCATCTCGTCATGGAAGATCTCGCGATGCTCGATGGTGCGCTGCAGGGCTTCTTGGGGCGTGATGGGCATGTCTGGTCAGCGGCCGGAGGTCAGGGACGAGGATCAGTGGAAGCAGAAAGAACGCGACGTTGCAGCGAACAGGAAACATATCAGGAGGAGCGATTACGGCAGGCCTTGGCTGCGGCTCTTGACTCTGGCCTCTGGCCTCTGGTCTCCGGCCCCTGGCGCCCGCTCACCGCTCCAGGAAGTTCTTCAGCAGCGCATGGCCGTGCTCGGTCAGGATCGACTCGGGATGGAACTGCACGCCCTCGACCGGGTGCTCCCGGTGGCGCAAGCCCATGATCTCCTCGAACACCGGTGCGCCATCGGCATCCTCCACCTCGGTCCAGGCGGTGACTTCCAGGCACTCCGGCAACGTGTCGCGCGCGACGACCAGCGAGTGGTAGCGCGTGGCCTCATAACCGTCGGGCAGCCCGGCGAACACGCCGCGCCCCTCATGCCGGATGCGGGAGGTCTTGCCGTGCATGATCCGCTTCGCGCGCACCACGTCGCCGCCGTAGGCCTGTCCCAGGCTCTGGTGGCCCAGGCACACGCCGAACACGGGAATGCGTGGGCCGAGCTGGCGGATCACCTCTACCGACACGCCGGCCTCGTTGGGCGTGCACGGCCCCGGCGAGATCACGATGCGCTCCGGCGCCAGCGCTTCGATCTGCGCCACCGACAGTTCGTCGTTGCGGACGACCTTCACCTCCGCGCCCAGCGCCTGCAGGTACTGCACGAGGTTCCAGGTGAAGCTGTCGTAGTTGTCGATCATCAACAGCATGCGGGGAGACTCGAAATGGGGCCGGCGCGGCGCGAACGCGGAGCGCGATTATCCCGCGCGGCCAGGTGGCTGCGGGAGTGGACGGGGATTGAGGAGGGTGCGGCCGGACAGGCCGGAGGCGGATCAGTGCGAGGGGCGGGCAACACGCGGCAGTTCCTGGACAGTCGACGGGACAGGGCGGACGGCAGCCAAAGGCCACCATCGCCAACCCGGGTCGGCTGCATGGAACTGCGGGAGGGGACGCACGATCATGGCCCTACTCTAGCCGTTTCGGGCCACCATCGCGACCCGCTCAAGCCGGCGGCAGCAGCACCTGCACGCGCAGCCCCGGGCCGCGGTCCAGCAGCACGATGTGGCCGCCATGCCGCTGCACGATCGCTCGCGCCAGGCTCAGGCCGAGTCCGCTGCCCGGCGTACCGCGATGCGACTCCAGCCGCTGGAAGCGGTCGAACACGCGTTCGCGGTCCGCTTCCGGGATGCCCGGGCCGTCGTCGTCGACCTGTAGCAGGACGCCGTCGCTCGTGGCCTGCAACGTCAGCGCCACGTCGCCGCCGGCAGGCGCGTACTTCAGCGCGTTGTCGAGCAGGTTCACCAGCAACTGGAACAACTGGTCGCGATCGCCGCGCACCATCGCCGGATCGAGCTGCGTGCGCAGCCGGATGGCGCGCTCGCCCGCGACCGGCGTGTACAGCTCGGCCGCATCGCCCGCGAGCGCGGCAAGGTCGAGCGCGGGTTCTTCGCGTGCTGGCGGCTGGGCTTCGATGCGCGCCAGGCGCAACAGCGCGCCGAAGGTGTGCAGCAATTGATCCGTTTCCAGCACGGCCGCGTCGAGCGCGGCACGGTCGGCGGATTCTCCCGGCGCCTGCCTGCGCAGGTCCTCCAGGCGGTTGCGCAGGCGAGTGAGCGGCGTGCGCAGGTCGTGGGCGATGTGATCGGTGGCGTGGCGTACGCCGTCGAGCAGCGCCTCGATGCGGTCGAGCATCGCGTTGAAGCGCCGCGCGAGCCGGTCGAAGGCATCGCGCGAACCGTCCAGGGGAACGCGCAGGCCTAGTTCTCCCTGCCCCACCCGCTCGGCCGTGCCATCCAGCGTGCCCAGTCGCCGCGACACCCAGCGCGAGGTCAATGCGCCGATCAGTGCACCCAGCGTGGCCGCGAACAGCAGCGCCACCAGCGCGGTACGCAGCATCAGCGCGAGGAACCGGTCCTGCGACTGCAGACGCAGCCCGGTCAGCAACGTGCTGCCGTCGGGCAGCGCGTGCAACCGCGCGACGACGCGGCGCGAATGTGCATGTCGCTCCATGGTGCCGGTGCCGCGGTCGTCGAATGTGATCCAGCGCGTGCCGTTGCGCAGGTGCGATCCCGTTGGCGGATTGCCCAGCTGCACGGCCCCGTCGCGCGCGATGAGCGCGTACACGGCATCGGGATCGTCCGGGGCATCGATGCGTTCGCGCAGTTCATCCAGCAACGCGCCGCGTCCGCCTTCGCGCTCGATCTCGAGCAAACCGGCGGCGTCGGTGCGGACCAGCTCGCGCGCGTCCTGCAGCAGCAGCGTCGAGACCGCCACGTATACGCCCACGCCGAGCAGCACAAACGCCAGCAGGAACGACATAGTCACCGCCAATGCGAGGCGCGTGCTGGTCGAGCGCAGGGACAGGCTCATTCGCCCAGCCGATAGCCGGCGCCGCGCACGGTGTGCAGCAGCGGCCGCTCGAAGCCGTGATCGATCTTCTGCCGCAGGCGGCTGATGTGCACGTCGATCACGTTGGTCTGCGGATCGAAGTGGTAGTCCCACACCGCCTCCAGCAGCATGGTGCGGGTCACCACCCGTCCGGCCTGCCGCATGAGGTGCTCGAGCAGGCGGAACTCGCGCGGCTGCAATTCGATGCGACGGCCGGCGCGGCGTGCGTCGCGGCTCAGCAGATCCAGTTCGAGATCGCCGACCTGCAGGCGCGTGGGTTCGCGTGCTGTGTCGTCGCGGCCGCGTCGCACGATGCTGTCCAGCCGCGCGCTCAATTCGGAATAGGCGAACGGCTTGACCAGGTAGTCGTCGGCACCGGCGCGCAGGCCTTCGACACGGTGGTCGACTTCGCCCAGTGCGGTCAGCAGCAGCACCGGCGTGCGATTGCCGGCGCCACGCAGCGTCTGCAGCAGCACCAGCCCGTCCAGCGCGGGCAGCATGCGGTCCAGGACGACGGCGTCGAAGGATTCGGTGGTGGCCAGGAACAGGCCTTCGCGGCCGTCGCCGGCGTGCTCGACGGTATGCCCGTCCTCGCGCAACCCCTTGGCGATGAAGGCCGCGGTGTGGGGATCGTCTTCGATCAGCAGCACGCGCATGCAGACTCCTGCGACCCGACATTCATGGCACGGCGGGCCGGAAAAAAGGATACCCCGCCGATGGGGATCGACGGGGTATCCGCCCGCGTTGCGCGGGCTCCGGGGAACGGATCAGCTCTTGCGGGCGCTGGCGGGCTTGCTCTCGGCCTTGCGAGCTTCGGCCTTCTTCACGTGCTTGTGCTTGGCCGGCGCGGTGGCGGTTGCATTCGACGAGGTGGACGGCGTGGTGGACGGCGGAGCGGCCAGCGCGGAGCCGGCGACGGCGGCCAGGGCGATGGCGAACAGGGGCTTGCGCAGGTTCATGAGGATCTCCTTCAGGGTCTTGCGGACGAGGTTCTGTTGCCGGTGGGGTGCTCCCCCATCGCAGGAACAGATTGCGCGCGCGGCCCTCTCCGGCTCCTTTCCGCGGGATTAAGGATCGGTAATGTTCGGCGCGCTCCGCGCGCGTCGCGCCTACGCGGCGCCGCTGCCCCGGCGCAGGGGGACGGGCGCGGTCGCGATGCGGCTCTTGAGGTCCGTCATCGTTCCCGGCAGCACGACCAGATAGGTGATCAGCTGTTCGGCGAGTTCCACCAGCAACTCGGCGGTGACCTTGTCGATGTTCGCCTCGTCGTCGAACTGACGCCCGAACGTGCCGGCCGGCGCGAGCAGCTGCGCGATGTCCTGCAACGGGCGCGCGAGGTCCACGTCCTGCGGCAGCGCTTCCAGCTTGCGCGTCAGCGGCAGTTCGCGCTTGTCCTCGGCGACCATCCGCGAGGCGAGCCCGCCCAGCAGATGCCGCACCGTCAGCGCGGTCGCGCCCCACTCGGCACGGTTGTAGAGCTTCAGCGCGGATTCGTAGCTGCGCGCAAGCGGCGAAGACAGCGCCTGCAGATGCTCCACGCCGGCCATCGCTTCGCGACCCGCCGGCCTGGGATGGCAGAACAGTCCGTCGTCCTTGCGGGTGCCGTCGGCCTGCACCAGTTGCACGAACAGCACCGTCTCCTCGCAGCGCGAGCACGCCAGTTCGCTGGCGGCCAGTTGCTGTCCGTGTTCCTGCCAGGTGCGCGCTTCGAACACCGCTTCCTTGAAGCAGTGCGGGCAGATCATCTCGACCGTGCGCGGAAACGTGTTCGAAAAGCGGGATTGCACGAGGGTGTCGTGGACGAGTTGCATCGCCGCCTCCTTCCCGTCTGATGCGGATTCCCCTTGCCGGCACGCGCGCCATGCCCGTGCGTCGGCGGCAGTGAATACCGCCTTCCGTGAAAGAAACGTTGCGAACGCGACGGTGCGGTCAAACCGCGGAAAACACGATGAAGGCCACGTGATGTGGCGTCGTCGTCAGGCGTTGTCAGGTGACGCGGGTCACAGTCCCTTGGCGGCCTGTGCGACCGCGCGGAACAGCGCCCGTCCCTTGTTCATCGTCTCGTCCCATTCCTTGGCCGGATCGGAGTCGTAGACGATCCCGGCACCTGCCTGCACGTACAGGCGTCCGTCCTGGATCACCGCAGTGCGGATCGCGATGGCGGTATCCGCATCGCCATTCCAGCCGAGGTAACCGATGGAGCCGGCGTAGACGTTGCGACGGATCGGTTCGAGTTCGCGAATGACTTCCAGCGCGCGGATCTTCGGCGCTCCACTCACGGTACCCGCGGGAAACGTCGCGCGCAGCACGTCGGCATAGCTCAGGCCCGGCTTCAGCGTCCCAGTGACTTCGCTGACGATGTGCATGACGTGGCTGTAGCGCTCGATGACGAACTGCTCGCCCACCTGCACCGTGCCGGGTTCCGCGACGCGGCCGACGTCGTTGCGGCCCAGGTCGATGAGCATCAGGTGTTCGGCACGTTCCTTCGGATCGGCCAGCAGCTCCGCTTCCAGTGCAGCGTCCTCTTCCGGCGTGGCGCCGCGCGGGCGCGTGCCCGCGATGGGGCGCACGGTGACCATGCCGTCCTGCAGCCGCACCAGGATTTCAGGCGAACTGCCCACCACCTGCGTACCGCCCACGTCGAGGTAATACATGTAGGGCGACGGATTGAGTGCACGCAGCGCGCGGTATACGTCCACCGGCCGCGCCTTGAACGGGACCGACAACCGCTGGCTCAGCACGACCTGGAAGATATCGCCGGCGCGGATGTATTCCTTCGACTTCTCGACCGCCTCGATGAAGCCCTCGCGGGTGAAGCCGGACACGAAGTCGGCCTCGTCCAGCACGCGTCCTTCCAGCGTCTCCGGGTAACCGGGCCCGCCTTGGCGGAGGCGATGCACCAGTTCGTCGAGGCGGCGGTTGGCCCGCGCCAGCGCACGCGGTTCGCCCGGGTCGGCGTGCACGATCAGGTACAGCCGGCCCTTGAGGTTGTCGAACACGGCCAGCTCGTCGCTCTGCATGAGCAGGATGTCGGGCGTGCCGAGTTCGTCGCGGCTTTCATCGAGCGTGCCGTCGCTGCCTGCGAGTCGCGGTTCGATGTAGCCGATGCACTCGAACCCGAACCAGCCGACGAGTCCACCGGTGAATCCCGGCAGCTCCGGGATGCGCGGGATCGAATGCGCCGCGCGTAGACGTTCGACCTCGGCGAACGGATCGTCGACGACGCGGCTTTCGACCAGCTCGCCGTCTTCCGTCACGAACAACGTGTGGCCCGCAAACGCATACACGCGACGCGCGGGCAGGCCGATGATCGAGTAGCGGCCGAAGCGCTCGCCGCCCTCGACCGATTCGAACAGGTAGGTATGCGGGCCGTCGGCGAGCTTGAGATAGACCGACAGCGGAGTGTCGAGGTCGCTCAGGACCTCGCGCACGACAGGGATGAGGGTGTGGCCGTCAGCGGCCTGCTGCTGGAACAGTTCGGGAGACACGCGGAGTTTCCTTGGCGGATGGAAGGGCGGCGGCGGCATGCGGTCGCCATCGCCAACCCGTCCCGGCCAGGGAACGCGGAATCGTCCAGGTTTTGTTCGGCATGTGGATCATCGGCCGTACTGTAGCGGCTCCGCGGCCGCCACGACTACTGCAGCAGCTCGCACCCCGCCGGCAGGTGCACGCGCACGCGACCGGGCGTGCAGGCGATGCGGAAGCGCGCGGCCTGCACGGGCTCGCCATCCAGGTTGAGCACCAGCCCGTTCGGCGACTCTACCGTGACTTCATGCAGGCGTTTGCGCTCGGCGACCTGGTCCAGTGCGGCCAGTCGTCCTTCCTTCAGCAGCGTCGCCACAGTGGTGCCCAGTTCGCCGCGCAGCTCCGGGATCACGGTGAGATCTAGCATGCCGTCGTTCACCAGCGCATCCGGGCAAAGCACCTGCCCGCCGCCAGCCTGGCGGCCGTTGCCGATGCCCAGCGCCAGCAAGGCGCCGTCCCATTTGAAGCCGTCACCATGCACGTGTGCGGTGACCGGTTCGATGCGTCCCATCCGCGCCATGCCGGTGACGAAGTACGCCAGCCCACCCAGCAGCTTCTTCAGCCCCTCGTCGGTTTCCACCGTGACCTCGGTGCCGAATCCGCCACTGGCCAGGTTGATGCACCAGTGGTCCGCACCGTCGGCGTCGACGTGCAGCAGGTCGATCGGCCGGGGCGTCGTATCGCGCACGAGACGCAGGGCGGCGAGCGGATCGACCGGAATGCCCGCCGCAGTGGCGAAATCGTTGGCCGTGCCGAGCGGCAGCACCGCTAGCGACGGCAACGCCTCGACTTTCTCTTCGCGGCCTGCGAGCGCCGTCGCAACCTCACCCAGGGTGCCGTCGCCACCACCGCCGATCACGCACCCCGCACCGTCCGTGATCGCTTCGGCGACATAGCGCGTCGCGTCGCCGCGTTCCCAGGACACGCGCACTTCGAGGCGGGCGCCTTCCTCCCGCAACGTGGTCACCGCCGCGCGCACGAGGTCGTCAGCCGCGGATTTTCCGTTGAGGATCAGACGCCAGAGCGGGTTCGCCATCGTCGATGAATGCGCAGTCGGAGTCCGCAGGCTAGCAATCGCGCCGCAAGCATTCGTGAACCGGCGTGGATGCGAATTCCGCCCGCGGCGTCACACGCCCGTCATGATTGATCCGGAGAATCAGAGTCCATTCTCAGGGACGACGGGCGGAGGCAGGATCGCCTCCAAATCTTCCGCGGCAAGCCAGCAATGGCTTGCCGCTTCGCTTTCAGGCCGGCCGCAATTCACACGGGCCATGCCCGCGCTCAGCGCAGTTCCACGTCCGCCACGACGACACCATCCTCGTCGGCGTACAGCCAGTCGCCGGGGCGGATCAGCACGCCGCCGATCTCGACATCGACGTCCCGCTCGCCCGCACCGAGCTTGTCGGTCTTGCGCGGACAGGTGCCCAGCGCTTTCACGCCCAGGTCGAGCGCGCCGATCGCGCTGCTGTCGCGGATCGCGCCATGCACGACCACGCCCGCCCAGCCGTTCTCCACCGCCTTGGCGGCAAGCAGGTCGCCGAACATCGCGCGCGCCATCGAACCCGCACCGTCGATCACCAGCACGCGGCCCTGTCCCGGTTCCGCCACGGCCTCGCGCACGCGCGAGTTGTCCTCCAACGCGCGAATCGTGCTGACCATGCCGCTGAACGCCAGTCGCCCGCCATAATCGCGCAGCGGCAGCACCGGCACGCGCACCTGCGCGTCATGCAGATCGCACAGGTCGCAGGTGTTCATCCGCGCACGCGCTCCACGGCGTCCTTCATGCGCGCGATGACGTCGCGATAGTCCGGCGCGTTGAAGATCGCGCTGCCGGCAACGAAGGTGTCGGCGCCGGCCTGGGCGATCTCGGCGATGTTGTCCGCCTTCACGCCGCCGTCGATCTCCAGCCGGATCGGCTTGCCGGTGCGGTCGATCATTCCGCGCACGCGACGCAGCTTTTCCAGCGCGGACGGAATGAAGCTCTGGCCCCCGAAACCGGGATTCACCGACATCAGCAGCACCATGTCCAGATCTTCCAGCACCCAGTCCAGCACGTCGACCGGCGTGGCCGGGTTGAGCACCAGGCCGGCCTGGCAGCCGTGGGACTTGATCAGCTGGATCGTGCGATGCACGTGCGCGCTCGCTTCCGGATGGAAGCTGATCAGCGTCGCACCCGCCTTGGCGAAATCAGGGACGATGCGATCGACCGGCTCGACCATCAGGTGCACGTCGATCGGCGCGGTCACGCCGTGCTTGCGCAGCGCTTCGCACACCATCGGGCCGATGGTCAGGTTGGGCACGTAGTGGTTGTCCATCACGTCGAAGTGCACCCAGTCGGCGCCCGCCGCGAGCACGTTGTCGACCTCCTCGCCGAGTTTGGCGAAATTGGCCGAGAGGATGGATGGGGCAATGACCGTGGATTGCATGAGAAAACTCGCTAAGGAAACGACGCGGATTACGCCGATGAACTCGGATGGAGCAGACGCTGTTTTCGCGATGTCCTGAACAGCCACCGCCTTCGCGGGATCGCCGTCAGGTGCCCGACTGCCTTATCCGTGTTTATCCGCGTAATCCGTGTCCAAACGTTTCACGCCCGCCGCCGCAGCGTCTTGATCCGGTCGTATGCCTGGTTGATCTCGCGCGCCTTCGCCTCGGCCTGCTGGCGCAGCTCGGTGGCCGCGCCGGCCATGCGGTCGGGGTGGTATTGCGAGATGAGGCGCCGGTAGGCCTGGTCGACCTCGGCATCGGTGGCGTCGGAGGTGAGGCCCAGCGCGGCATACGGGTTGTCCCGGCGCAGCCTGAACCAGTCAGTGTCGAAGGCATGGCCGATCAGGAGCCCGATCAGGGCCCCGAACAGCGGATTCGTGCGAAACAGGGCCGCGCCGGCGAAGAAGCCCAGCAGCTTGCCGTACCAGCGTTTCATCGTCCTCCCCGCGGGTCCGCGGTCGCCTTTCAGGTCCGTCCACAGTGTACCTGCAGGGCGTCGCGGGCCGGCGTACACTGGCCGGCCCTGTCGCGCCCGCGCGCGATCCGAAGGCGACGGCCGACGGGGGATCCGTGCACACCCATTGGGGATTCCTGCGTTGTCCACGACCCTGCTCCAGTCCGATCTTCCCGGCCTCCACCTGCGCCACCGCGGCAAGGTCCGCGACGTCTTCGACCTGCCCGCCGAGCGCCTGCCCGCCGGCACCGGTGAAAGCCTGCTGATGGTCGCCACCGATCGGCTTTCGGCCTTCGACGTGGTGCTACCCGATCCGATCCCGGGCAAGGGCGAGATGCTGTGCCAGATCAGCAATTTCTGGTTCGGCAGGACCGAGCACATCATCCGTAACCACCTGACCGGCATCGACGTGGCCTCGGTGCTCCCGGAGGGCGTGGACGCGGCGCTATACGGCAAGCGTTCGGTGGTGACGCGCAAGCTCAAGCCGGTGCCGGTGGAATGCATCGCCCGCGGCTACCTCATCGGCAGCGGCTGGAAGGATTACCAGCGCACCGGCCGGGTCAGCGGCATCGCCCTGCCCGATGGCCTGCGCCAGGCCGAGCAGCTCGCCGAGCCCATCTTCACGCCGTCGACCAAGGCCGCCGTGGGCGATCACGACGAGAACATCGACTTCGACACCGCCGTGCGCACGATCGGCGCGGACCTGGCCGAACAGGTGCGCGATGCCACGCTGCGCCTGTACAAGTTCGCACGCGACTACGCCGCCGAGCGCGGCATCATCCTGGCCGATACCAAGTTCGAGTTCGGCCTGGACGCGGACGGCCGCCTGTACGTGATGGACGAGATGCTCACGCCGGACTCCTCGCGCTACTGGCCGGCCGACCAGTACGAAGTCGGCACCAGCCCGCCGAGCTACGACAAGCAGTTCGTGCGCGACTACCTGGAGACGCTGGACTGGAACAAGACCCCGCCGGGTCCGAACCTGCCGGCCGAAGTGATCGAGCGCACCCGCGCGAAGTACGCCGAAGCGCTGATGCGGCTGGCGGGGATCTCGGTCGACTGAGCGCGTAGACACGTCGCGGGGCGTCAGCACCGCCGCGAACCCGCTATCGGTCACGCTTGCCGTTCTGACCGCCAGCCTGGTGGTCCTCAGGGCCCTCTAGACCGTCAGGGCCGCTCTGGCCCTCATGTCTTGTCACCGTCATCCCGGCGAAAGCCGGGATCCAGGCTGATCACGCATCCAGTCCCCGCCCGTCATTCCAGCGCAAGCTGCATCCATCTGCGGCGTATCCACCGGTGCCTGGGCGCGTCTTGTAGAGCGATTCCAGCTTTCGCTGGAATGACGAGCCAAAGTGGGTCTTCGGCGAGCGTACCGCCGGATGGGCCTGGATCCCGGCCTGTGCCGGGATGACGAAGCCCGGGGCACCCACGCCACTGCGTAGACCTGGCGCCGCGCCAGGGCCCACCGCGCCCGTTCCGATCCCGCTATGCTCCATACGTCCGCGCACTGAGCGCGGGCCTTCATGCGCCTTGGGAGGGGCCGCCATGAATACCGCCGCCGAGTCCTCGCAACACGTCGCGCAACGTCCGATCGACCGCTGGTTCGCGCACTACTCCGCCGATCACCGCAACGCCGTCAACCAGCGCATCCACGTGATCTGCGTGCCCGCGATCCTGTGGAGCGTCATCGCCCTGTTGTGGTGCATCCCGTCGCCCGGTACGTGGTTCCGGGCCGGCTTCTGGGCCTGTCTGGCCATGCTGGCGACCGTGCTGTTCTATTACCGCGCCTCGCGCATGCTCGGCCTGGGCATGCTGGTGATGTACGTGCTGATGGGCCTGCTGACGAAGTGGATCCACGACAGCTATGGCACGTCGACCTTGCTGTGGCTGGCGATCGGCGTGTTCGTGGTTGCCTGGATCGGGCAGTTCATCGGCCACAGCAAGCGCTACGAGAACAAGCGCCCGAGCTTCCTCACCGACCTGACCTACCTGCTGATCGGCCCCGCCTGGGTGCTGTCCAAGCTGTACCGCAGGCTCGGCCTGCGTTACTGAGCACAGTCGCCCTCGACGGGACAACGCACGGCGTGCCGCTCAGATCCGGTAGTGGGTGGCGTCGACCAGGTCGACGCCGCACTCAAGGCGCGCGAGCCAGTCGAGGAAGCGCTCCATTTCCTCGCCGCGCATCGGCAAGCCGTGCTGCGGCACGATCATCGAAGGCTGCAGGTCACGCACCATCTGCACCCACAGCCGCGTGATGCGGTTCGACGCCATGTAGCGGCGGTGGAATCCCTCCATCCGCTGCACGTGCGCGTCGAAATCGGTGACGAAGGCGTACGGTGTCTTGCTGGGCACCATCGACGCGCCGACGTCGCCGGAGAACAGGATCCGGCTGACCGGATCGTAGAAGCTGAAATTGCCCACCGAATGCATGAAGTGGGCCGGCAACGCACGGACGTGGCTGTCGCCCATCGGGATACGTCCGCCGTCGTCGGGCAGCAGCAGGTAACGTTCGCTGCCGGCGTTGCGCAGGTAGCCCGGCACCACGTGCGGGACGAACCGCCCCCACAGCCGCGAACACACGACCGTGGTGTTGGTGTAGAGCAGCCATTTGTCGACCGAGCCGATGATGTCCGGATCCTGGTGCGAGCACAGCAGCCAGGTGAGGTCCGTCGGCGCCACGTACGAGCCCATGGCGAGGATCAGCGGGTTGTAGAGCAGCGCGCCGCCGGGATCGAGCAGTGCGCTGTGGCTGCCGTGCTGCACCAGGAATTGGTTGGCCTGCACGCCGTCCTCGCCGCGGACGAGGTCGCTGAAGGCGATGCAGCGGTGGCCGGCCTCGTCGAAAAGTGTGGTCGCCATGGCGTCCCCTCGAAAACCCGGGGACTCTATCCATCCGGCGAAAATCGGCCTTGAGGTCGATCAATTCTGGCCCCGCGCGGAGCAAGGGCGGACAATGCGCTCCCGGAATCTCCGCCTTGCGCCATTGGCGGACGCCACCGTCGGATCCTGCATGCCCGCCCGCGATCTCGTCCTCGTCCTCATCGTCGTTCTCGCCTGGGCCGGCAATTTCCTGACGTCCGCGCTGGCGATGCGCGAGATCCCGCCGTTCCTGTTCACCGCCCTGCGCTTCGCCCTGCTGGCGCTGCCCCTGGCGTGGCTGGTGAAGCGCCCCGCGCCGGGGCAGTGGCCGCGCCTGGTGGCCGTATGCCTGTGCATCGGCGTGCTGCATTTCGGGTTGAGCTTCACCGCGCTGAAGCTCGCCGGCGATCTCACCTCGCCTGCCATCGTCATGCAGAGCTACGTGCCGATGACCACGCTGCTGGCGTGGTGGCTGCTGGGCGAGCGCTTTGCATGGCGCACCGGCCTTGCTATCGCGGTGAGCTTCGCCGGCGTGCTGGTGCTCGGGTTCGACCCGATCGTGCTGGACCGTCCGATGGCACTGGTGCTGATGCTGATCTCGGCGGCCTTCCTGGCGGTGGGCACGGTGATGATGAAGGGGCTGCGTGGCCTGGACGTCGTCAGCCAGCAGGGATGGACGGCGCTCTTCAGCGTGCTGCCGCTGCTGGCGATCAGTGCCTGGCTCGAACCGGGCGCACTGGCGCGGCTGCCGCAGGCCAGTTGGGTCGCATGGGCGGGCGCGCTGTATGCGGCCTTCATCTCGTCACTGTTGGGGCACGGTCTGTACTACGTGCTGGTGCAGCGCCATCCGGTTGCGCGCGTGATGCCGTGGCTGCTGCTGGTGCCACTGCTCGCGATGGGCCTGGGCATCGCGTTCTGGGGCGATCGGCCAGGCCCGCGCCTGCTGGTCGGCGGCGCGATGGTGCTGGGCGGCGTGTTGCTGATCGCCCTGCGCGCGCTCACGCGTGCGCGTTCGGTTCCACCTGCCGAAGAGCTCTGATCAGGCCTCGTCGGCGCGCGGCTCGAACATGTTCGCGCGCGGACGGAACGGGCGCGGGTCGTAGCCGAAGTCCTGCTTCGCCGGCGTGACATCGAATACCAGATCGCTGCGCATGCGGCGCACGGCGGCCTCGCCGAGCCCGGTCGCGCGGCCGGTCATCTGCGCTACCAGCAGCGCGAGATTGAACAGCGGCGAAGGCAGTTCGACCAGTTGCGGCGGCGGCGACAGCGACGCGAGCACACGCGCCACCATGTCGCGGTAGGTAAGCGTCTCGCCGCCCGGCAATGCGTACGCGCGACCGTGCGTGGTCGCCACGCCGCTGCATGCGAATGCGGCCATCGCGAGGTCGTCCACGTGCACCGGCTGGCGCAACCCGTTGGCGCCGCGCGGCAGCGGAAAGCGCCCCCAACGCCGTGCGAGAGAGGCGATGCGCGTCAGCGTGGCGTCACGGCCCGCGCCATAGACAAGCGTCGGACGCAGCAGCGTGGCACCGGCGCCGCGTTTTTCGGCGGTCGCGAACACCGTCTCCTCGCCCTGCCGCAACCTCTGCGCGACACCGCGTTCGGCCGCATCGGCGGAACCGCGCTTCACCTCGACGCTGGTCGAACCGAACGCAATCACGCGTGCGACTTCGATGTCAGCCTCCGCGTACCACTGCGCGAACCGGTCCAGCGGGCCACAGCTGAAGATGACGTCGACGCGCGCGGGAAGATCGGGTACGGCGCCCAGTTCGCCACGCAGCCAGTGTAGGCCGGGTTCGTCCGGATGCTCGCTGCGGGACACGGCCGTGACGCGCCAGCCCTCGCGCTGCAGTACCGCGAGCAGGGGCCGGCCGATCTGTCCGCTCGCCCCGAACACCAGCGCATGCCGCATCGGTCAGTCTGCCCTCGCGCGCGCCGGAAGGCAGGCACGCAGCCACGTGTAGCCGATCACGGCCGAAACGATCGACGCCAGGAGCACGCCGAGCACGGCTTCCTCGTACTGCAGCGGATCGCGATACGCGAGCGATGCGATGAACAGGCTCATCGTGAAGCCGATGCCGCACATCAGGCCAAGGCCCAGCATCGCGCGCAGGTCCATGCCGTCGGGGAATCGCGCCCAGCCGAGCGCGCGCAGGAGCAGCGCGGCACCGACGATGCCGATCGGCTTGCCCACCACCAGGCCGACCAGTACACCGACCGGCAATGGCGTGAGCATGTCGCCCAGGCTCATGCCATGCAGCACCAGGCCTGCGTTGGCGAACGCGAACACCGGCAGGATCGCGTAGGCGACCCAGGGGTGCAGGGCGTGTTCCAGCGACTCCAGCGGCGATCCCGAATCGTCGAGCCGCGCGCGATCGATGTGCGGGATCATCAGTCCCGTGACCACGCCCGCCAGCGTGGCATGCACGCCGGATTTCAGCACGCACACCCACAGCACCACGCCAAGCAGCAGGTACGGCGCCAGGCGACGCACGCCGCGGCGGTTGAGCAGCCACATGCCGGCGATGGCGACGAACGCCCACGCCAGCGCGGCCATCGACAGGCCGTGCGAGTAGAACAGCGCGATGATCAGGATCGCGATGAGGTCGTCGACCACCGCGATGGTCGACAGCAGCAACTTCATTCCGGTCGGTACGCGCGAACCCAGCAGCGCCAGCACGCCCAGGGCGAACGCGATGTCGGTGGCCGTGGGCACCGCCCAGCCACGCATCGCCTCCGCGTCGCCGTGGTTGAACGCGATGAACAGCAGCGCCGGCACCGCCACGCCGGCGGCTGCGCAGATCATCGGCAACACCAGCTGCGACCGGCTGGCCAGCTGGCCGCTGAGCGACTCGCGCTTGATCTCCAGCGCGACCAGCAGGAAGAACACCGCCATCAGGCCATCGTTGATCCACAGCAGCAGCGGCTTGTGGATCTCCAGTTCGCCCACGCGCACCTGCACGGGCATCTGGCGGAATGCTTCGTAGGCCGACACCAGCGGCGAATTGGCAGCGATCATCGCCAGGATGGCGGCGGCGATCAGCATGATGCCGCCCGCCGCCTCGAGGCGGAAGAATTCCTTCAGCGCGCGCAGCGCACGCGGCGTCGCGCTGGTCGTCGGAGTGGTCTGCGATGGCGTCATCGGGCCAGTATATCGGCCGTGGATGGCGATCAGCCCTGCATCGTCAGCACTTCGAACGCGATCCATGCGAGGAAGGCGATCAGCAGCGCTGCGCCCTCATTGCGGCTGATGTGCAGATCGCCGCGCAGCATCGGATACAGCATCAGCGCGAACACGGCCGCAGCCGGCAGCTCGAAGCGCACGAACGATTCGGGGAACGCGATGGCGCCACCCAGCGCCGCCATGCCGCCGACCACCACGAGCAGGTTGAACAGGCTCGAGCCGATGACGTGGCCTACCACGATGTCGCCATGGCCCTTGCGCGCGGCCGAAATCGCCGCGGCCATTTCCGGCAGCGCGGTGCCGATGGCTACGGGCAGCAGACCCGTCAGCAGCGGCGCCATGCCCAGCCCTTCGCCGATGGTCGGTGCGCTGCGCACCACCATGCGGGAGCCGAAGTACAGCAGCACCGCCGCGATGGCGAAGCGCAGCAGATTGAGCGCCAGGTCGGTGCTGGTGTGTGCGAACGCGGCGATGGCGTCCTGCAGTTCCGGCGACTCGCGCCGCGTGCGGGCGGCGGCGAAGCTCACCACCGCGACGAACGCAAGCAGCAGGATCAGTCCTTCGATCCGCGACAGCGTGCCGTTGAGCCCCAATAGCACCGTCAGCAGCGTGCCCAGCAGCAGCACGAGCAGCAGCGGCGACAGCGCGCGCCAGCGCACGGTCAGTGGCGCGACCAGCGCCGCGGCGCCGAGCGTCAGGCCGAAGTTCGCCACGTTGCTGCCCACGGCATTGCCCAGTGCGAGCGCCGGCTGGTTGCGCAGGATGGCCTGCAGGTTGACTGCCAATTCAGGCAGCGACGTGCCGAACGCAACCAGGATCAGGCCCGCCACGAAGGGCGACGCGCCGATGCGCTGCGCCAGGCCCGAAGCGCCTTTCACGATGGAGTCGCCGCCCAGCGCGAGCAGCACCAGTCCCAGAACAAACCAGCCAATGGCTTCGAGCATCGTGTCCCCTCCACGTCTCAACCCGCGATTCTATGCACGGCACGCCCGCCGTGGTCCACCGCGTGTCTCAGGAACAGCCTTCCACGTAATCCACCTGCGGCGGTTCGCCGATGCGCCATTCGGTCACGCGGCCGCCGGCATCGGTCTCGAACAGCACCACGCCACTTCCGCCGTCGGGGTTGGGAATGCGCAGGTACTTGCCGCCTTCGACGTACTTGTGGGCCTGCCGCTGGAAATGCCCGGCATACAGACGCTCGATGTCCTTCGACGTCATGCCCACGCGTCCACCGCCCGGCGCCTCGATGTCTTCGGCGTCCACGTCCATGCGGACGAAGCGGTCGTCCTCGAACATGAAAGCCACGCGATAGCCACTGGGCGTGCGCGGCTGCGGCATCAGGTAGTAGCAGCCGCCCGGCTGGTCGGGCTTCAAGCCGCCCAGGTCACGGCCCCAGGCCATGCGGACCTGCTCCTCGGTGGCGCCGAACGGCGCGGGACCGAAGCCGGCGAACCCGATGGCACCCGGCGCCGGCATGGCGCCCGTGGTCGGCGCGGGCTCCGGTGATGGTTCGGCCGGCGCCGGAGCGGGCACGACCGTCACGGGCGGAGCAGGTGCGGCGGCCGATGGCTGCGGCTCTTCGTTGCGCTGACCGCACGCGGCCAGCGTCAGCACCACCAGGCCCAGCATCCACCGCATCGACACCCTCCTGCTGCCCAAAGGCCGGGCGGGCAGCCTACTCCCCGCCCGTTAACGCCGCGCCAATGCGCCCGGCACGGTGATCACTTCGACGGAGCAAAGTGCTTCTGCAGCCCGGCCCAGCACGCCTGGTAGTCGCGCTGCCGGTGTGCGGCCTCGATGGCCTGCCGCGTCGGCCGGATGACCGCGCGCGTCTCGAACATGAAGGCCATCGTGTCCTTGATGACATCGGGCCTGCTCAGGTCGGCGACGCTGGCCTTCTCGAACGTGGCCGCGTCCGGACCGTGGCCGGTCATGGAGTTGTGCAGCGACGCGCCGCCGGGCGAGAAACCCTCGGCCTTCGCATCGTAGGCGCCGTGCACCAGCCCCATGAACTCGCTGGCGATGTTGCGGTGGAACCACGGCGGCCGGAACGTGTCCTGCGCCACCAGCCAGCGCGGCGGGAAGATCACGAAGTCCATGTTGCTGGTGCCGGGCGTGTCGCTGGGCGAGTGCAGCACGAGGAAGATGGACGGATCCGGATGGTCGTAGCTGATCGACCCGATGGTGTTGAAGCGGCGCAGGTCGTACTTGTAGGGCGCGTAGTTGCCGTGCCACGCCACCACGTCAAGCGGAGAGTGGCCGATGTCCGCGCGCCATAGGTGGCCCTGGAACTTGGCGATCAGTTCGAAGTCGCCGTCGACGTCTTCGTACGCTGCGTTGGGCGTCAGGAAATCGCGCGGATTGGCGAGGCCATTGCTGCCGATGGGTCCCAGGTCAGGCAGGCGCAGCAGCGCCCCGAAGTTCTCGCACACGTAACCGCGCGCCTCACCGTCGGGCAGGGACACGGCGAAGCGGATGCCGCGCGGAATCACCGCGATCTCCTGCGGCTCCACGTCGATCACGCCCAGCTCGGTGGCGATGGACAGGCGCCCCGCCTGCGGAACGATCAGCAGCTCGCCATCCGCGTCATAGAACCATCGTCCCTGCATGTCGCGGTTGGCGGCGTAGAGATGGATGCCCACGCCATGCTGCGCATCGGGCGAGCCGTTGCCGGCCATGGTGAAGAGGCCATCGACGAAGTCGGTGGGCGGCGCCGGCATCGGCAGCGGGCTCCAGCGCAGCTGGTCGGGCGACACCGGCGCATCGCAGAAGTCGTTGTGGAAGCGCGGCTGCCGGAAGGATTCAAACGCGCCGTGCATCGCCGCGGGACGGATGCGATACAGCCAGCTGCGCCGATTGGCGTGGCGTGGCGCGGTGAAGGCCGTGCCGGATAGCTGCTCCGCATACAGCCCGTGCGCGACGCGCTGCGGCGAATTGCGCCCCTCCGGCAACGATCCCGCCACCGCCTCGCTGGCGAACTCGTTGCCGAAACCCGATTGGTAGCCGTTGCTGGTGATGGTCATGGCGCTTCTTCGCTTTGGCCTTGAAGCCCCTCCCGTCGGGAGAGGGGTTGGGGTGAGGGTCGGACGGTTGAGACGGTTCCAGATCGCCTCGATCACTGCATCCGTTTGTTGAAGAACGTCGTTGCTATGGAACCGCAGAATCGCGATTCCATGCGATCGCAGAAAGGCTGTGCGAGATGCATCGGCCGTCATGGCGTGCTGTGATCCATCCACCTCCACCGCTAGATGCGCGCGCTCGCAGTAGAAGTCGAGCACATAGGGCGGAATGGGATGTTGGCGCCGGAACTTGAAGCCTTCGACCTGGCCGTTTCGCAGTCGCCGCCACAGCGCCTGCTCGGATTCGGTCATGTCTCGCCGCAACCGCCGCGTTAGCGCGGGTCTCCGACGGCAACGGCGGTTTCGACGTCATGGGCTTCCTACCCTCACCCCAACCCCTCTCCCGGCGGGAGAGGGGCTTCAAAACATGCACGGGGCTCGACAATGCCGCCTTAAAGCACGCCGCGCCGCATCTGGTCGCGTTCGATGCTCTCGAATAGGGCCTGGAAGTTGCCTTCGCCGAAGCCTTCGTTGCCCTTGCGCTGGATGATCTCGAAGAAGATCGGCCCGAACAGGTTCTCGGTGAAGATCTGCAGCAGCAGGCCCTCCTCGCCGACGCTGCCGTCGATCAGGATGCGGTTCTTCTTCAGGCGCTCGAGGTCCTCACCGTGGCCAGGGACGCGCTTGTCCACCAGCTCATAGTAGGTCTCGATGGTGTCTTGCAGCTTCACGCCACGAGCGCGCAGCTTCTCGACGGTTTCGTAGATGTTGTCGGTGGTCATGGCGAGGTGCTGGATGCCTTCGCCGTTGTACTGACGGATGAACTCTTCGATCTGGGAGTTCTCGTCCTGAGACTCGTTCAGCGGGATACGGATCGCCTTGTCCGGCGCGATCATCGCCTGCGAGAACAGGCCGGTGGCCTTGCCCTTGATGTCGAAATACTTCTGC
>NZ_DASRTS010000052.1:0-2283 GCF_035655815.1 Lysobacter sp. | reverse complement strand
CGCCCAGCGAGGCGCGGATCTGGGCGTCCACCGCGGCGATGGCGGTCATGTTGACCACGCGTCGCGGCGTGGACGCCGGAGTGAGGATGTGCGCCGGCTTGTCCAGGCCCATCAGGATCGGGCCGATGGCCACGCCTTCGGTCATCACGCGCACCATGTTGTAGGTGATGTTGGCCGCGTCGAGGTTGGGCATCACGAACAGGTTGGCGCGGCCTTTGAGCAGCGTGTTGGGGAAGATGCGGTGACGCAGTTCTTCGTCCCACGCGGTGTCGGCCTGCATCTCGCCGTCGACCTCGAGCTTGGGCATGCGCTGCTTGATCAGCTGGAAGACCTTGCGCATCTTCGCCGCCGACGGATTGTCGTGGCTGCCGTAATTGCTGTGCGAGAGCAGCGCGACCTTGGGCTCGATGCCGAACAGCTTCAACCGGTACGAGGCCTGCAGCGTCGCCTCGGCGATCTGCTCGGCCGTCGGGTCCATCTGCACGTGCGTGTCGAGGAAGAACCACACGCCCTGGTCGTTGATGACGCCGGTCATGGCCGCGGTGCCGGTGACGCCGCGATCGAAGTCGAACACGCTGCGCAGGTAGCCCAGCTTCTTGTGGAAGCGGCCGATCAGGCCGCAGATCATCGCGTCGGCTTCGCCGCGCTCGACCATCAGCGAGGCGATCAGCGTCGGCCGCGAACGCAGCAGGTTCTTGGCCGCCGCCGGGCTCACGCCGCGGCGCTCGGTCAGCGCGTGGTACTGCTGCCAGTAGTCGTTGAAGCGCGGATCGTCGTTGATGTTGGTGAGTTCGAAGTCCACGCCCTCGCGCATGCGCAGGCCCAGACGCTTGATGCGCGTGTCGATGACGTCCGGGCGGCCGATCAGGATCGGGAAGGCCAGGCGTTCGTCGATCACCGTCTGCACCGCGCGCAGCACGGTTTCCTCTTCGCCCTCGGCGTACACCACGCGCTTGAGGTCGCTGCGCGCGCGGTCGTACACCGGTTTCATCACCAGGCCGGTGCGGTAGATGAACTGGCCGAGCTTTTCCTCGTAAGCGCGCATGTCCTCGATGGGACGCGCGGCCACGCCCGATTCCATCGCGGCGCGCGCGACGGCCGGGGCCAGCTTGACCAGCAGGCGCGGGTCGAACGGACGCGGGATCAGGTACTCGGCGCCGAATTCCGGCGCGTCGCCGCCGTAGGCCGCGCCCAGGTCCGCCGATTCCTCACGTGCCAGCTGCGCGATCGCGCGCACGCAGGCCAGCTTCATCGCCTCGTTGATGCCGGTGGCGCCGACGTCCAGCGCGCCGCGGAAGATGTACGGGAAGCACAGTGCGTTGTTGACCTGGTTCGGGTAGTCCGAACGGCCGGTGGCGATGATGCAGTCCGGGCGGACGGCCTTGGCGTCTTCCGGCAGGATCTCCGGATAAGGGTTGGCCAGCGCCAGGATGATCGGGCGGTCGGCCATGCTGGCGACCATTTCCGGCTTGAGGATGCCGCCCGCCGACAGGCCCAGGAACACGTCAGCGCCGGCGACGATTTCGGCCAGCGAGCGCGCAGTGGTGTCGCGCGCGTAACGCGCCTTGTCGGGATCGAGGTGCTCGCGGCCGGCGTAGATCACGCCATCGCGGTCGAAGGCGGTGATGTTCTCCTTCTTCAGGCCCAGCGCCACCAGCATGTCCAGGCAGGCGATGCCCGCCGCGCCGGCGCCGGTGGTGGCCAGCTTCACGTCCTCGATCTTCTTGCCCACCACTTCCAGGGCGTTCAGCACCGCGGCGCCGACGATGATCGCCGTGCCGTGCTGGTCGTCGTGGAAGACCGGCACCTTCATCGTCTTCCGGAGCGTCTCCTCGACTAGAAAGCAGTCCGGGGCGCGGATGTCCTCGAGGTTGATTCCGCCGACCGTGGGCTCGAGGAGCTGGCAGAACCGGATCAGGTCGTGCGGATCCTCCGAGCCGACCTCGATGTCGAAGCAGTCGATGTCCGCGAACTGCTTGAAGAGGTTCCCCTTGCCCTCCATCACGGGCTTGCCGGCGAGCGCGCCGATGTTGCCCAGGCCGAGCACCGCGGTCCCGTTGGTCACGACGGCCACGAGGTTCCCCTTGGCGGTGTAGCGGTAGGCCTCCTCGGGGTTGGCCTTGATCTCGAGGCACGGCTCGGCGACCCCGGGGGAGTAGGCGAGCGAGAGGTCGCGCTGATTGGTCAGCGGCTTGGTGGGGACGACGGCGATCTTCCCGGGCCGGCCGCCGGCGTGGTACTGCAGTGCGTCTTCGCGGCTGGTCAAGGTGCGGGTTCGAGGTT
>NZ_DASRTS010000051.1:0-23604 GCF_035655815.1 Lysobacter sp. | reverse complement strand
AAGTGAATCGCGGAAGCAGAAGCGAATCCCCCCTTACCCCCCTTTTTCAAAGGGGGGAAGCAACGCCCTGCCGAATGATGCTGTGTCGCGCTCCGACGCCGTGGCTGGACAACCAGAAACCCTGCCTAGCGTGCCCCCGCTGTCTCCCCCCTTTGCAAAAGGGGGGTAGGGGGGATTCGCTTTTACTCGTTGCGGGTTCGAAACATCACTTCACGCCATATCGCCTCGATCACAGCATCCGTCTCCAGCAGCACTTGCCGATCATCGAACCGCAAGACCTGCAGCCCCAGTCCGCGCAACGCGCCATCACGCCGCGCATCGGCAATGCGTGCACCATCCTCGAAATGCTGCCCACCATCCAGCTCCACGACGAGCCGCGCAGCCGGCGCATAAAAGTCGACCACATACCCGAGCAGCGGCTTCTGGCGATAGAACTGCACACCCTCGATCTGCTTCCGCCGCACACGAAACCACAAGCGCTGCTCCGCATCGGTCATCCTGTTGCGCAGTCGTCTGGAAGCGGGCTTGAGACGGCGGTCGTAGGGCAGCATCGGGAGAGTGAACTGTTCAACCCACAAGCTCGAAAACCAGTAAACCACCCGCGCACGAATAGGAAATCGATAGTCCTGATCAGCCGGCCTTTCCCCCCTTTGAAAAAGGGGGGCAGGGGGGATTGCCCTTCAAGCATCATGGAGGTGCCATGCCGACCCTCCTGATCGCCGACGACCATCCGCTTTTCCGCGAAGCCTTGCGCGGCGCAGTCGCGCGCGTGCTGCCCGACGCGCAACTGCGCGAGGCCGACAGCGTCGAGGCGCTGTATTCGCTGGTGGAAGCCGAGCCCGACGCCGACCTGCTGCTGCTCGACCTCAACATGCCCGGCGCGCAGGGTTTCAGCGCGCTGGTGCACCTGCGCGCACTGCATCCGCAGCTGCCCATCGTGGTGGTGTCCGCGCGCGAGGAACCGACGGTAATGCGGCGGGCGCTCGACCACGGCGCGATGGGCTTCATCCCCAAGTCCGCCGACGCCGCGACCCTGGCCGAGGCGATCACGCGCGTACTCGACGGGGACCGCTGGGCGCCGTCGGTCGCGCTGTCCGCCCCCGCTGCGCACGCCGACGAACACGACGCCGCGCAGCGCCTGCGCGATCTCACCCCGCAACAGTTCCGCGTGCTGCAGATGCTGGGCGCCGGCCTGCTGAACAAGCAGATCGGCTACGAACTGGGCGTGTCGGAAGCGACGGTGAAGGCGCACGTCACCGCGATCCTGCGCAAGCTGGGTGCCAGCAACCGCACGCAGGCCGTGCTGATCGCCGGCCGCCTGGCGCTCGACCCGGGTGCGATCGTTCCGCCCCCGGAAGAGGCGGAGTAGCGGCATACGCAGGCAACTGCGGTTCGCGCCAGCTTCCACGGCGAATCGTTCATTCGTGGTCCGCGACTCACGCGACACCGCCGACAACGGTTATCCCATCGTAGAAGGACGCCGCGCATGCGCAGCAGCGTCGATCCAATCGTCCAGCGGATTCACACGGCCTGAACGCAATCACGCACGGCACACGCGCGCAGGCGTACTGCTGCGCGCGGGCGCCCACGGCGCGAACAGGCGAGGCAGGGATGGGACACCTCGGGCGATGGATCGGCGCAATGACGCTGGCGGTCGTGGCCGGTTGCGGGGGCCATGCGCAGCTGCGCGGCGGCGAGGACACCGGACCGCAGCCGGTGATCGCGCAACCGGCGCCGTCCGCGGTGCCCGTGGTGGACATCGCGCCGGCGAAGGGCTGGGCCGCGGGCGAAAAGCCGACGCCCGCGTCGGGACTGGCGGTGACCGCGTTCGCCACTGGCCTGCAGCACCCGCGATGGCTTTACGTGCTGCCCAATGGCGACGTGCTGGTGGCCGAAAGCAGCGCGCCGCCGGGCAAGTCGGGCATCCGCGGCATCAAGGGCGAGATCATGGCCAGCGTGATGAAGCGCGCCGGGTCCGCGGTTCCCAGCGCCAACCGCATCACCCTGCTGCGCGATGCCGATGGCGACGGCGTCGCCGAGATGCGCAGCGTGTTCGCCAGCGGGCTGACCTCGCCCATCGGCATGGCGCTGGTCGGCGACACGCTGTACATCGCCAACGCGGACGCGCTGGTGCGCGTGCCCTACGCGGCCGGACAGACCCAGGCCAGCGGCCCCGCGCAGAAGGTGATGGACCTGCCGGGCAGCGGCGAGGAGCTCAACCACCACTGGACCAAGACTCTCGTCGCCAATGCGGACGGCAGCCGCCTGTTCGTCGGCGTGGGCTCCAACAGCAACATCGCCGAGAACGGGATGGCGGCGGAGCAGGACCGCGCGGCCATCCTGGAGATCGACCCGGCGGCCGCCACGCGCCGCGTGTTCGCCAGCGGCCTGCGCAATCCGGTCGGCATGGCGTGGGAGCCGCGCACCGGCGCGCTGTGGGTGGTGGTGAACGAGCGCGACGAGCTCGGCAACGACCTGGTGCCCGACTTCCTCACGCGGGTCGAGGAAGGCGCGTTCTACGGCTGGCCGTACAGCTACTGGGGCCGCCATGTCGACACGCGCGTGAAGCCGCAGCAGCCGGAGATGGTCGCCCGCGCACGCGTGCCGGACTACGCACTGGGCTCGCATGTCGCGCCGCTCGGGCTTGCATTTGCCCGCGGCGGAAAGCGCGGCGCGGCGTTCGCGGAAGGCGCATTCGTCGGCCTGCACGGCTCGTGGAACCGCACGCCGCTGAGTGGCTACAAGGTGGTGTTCGTGCCGTTCCGCGATGGCCGGCCGCAGGGCGGCATGGTCGACGTGCTGACCGGCTTCGTCGACGAGGAGCAGCACGCGCGTGGACGTCCGGCGGGCGTGGCCATCGCCCGCGACGGCGCGTTGCTGGTTGCCGACGACGTCGGCAACGCGGTCTGGCGCGTCAGCGCGGCCACTCCGCGCTGAGCGGGCTCACGCCTGCACGGCCTGACGCTGGGCGGCGAGGAAGGCGCGCAGCGACGCGGGCCGAACCGGCTTGGTGAGCACGCGGCATCCGTGCTCGCGGGCCGCCAGCTTGAGCGCATCGCTGCCGTCACCGGTCAGCAACGCGGCTGGCAACGGACGCCCGCACTGCGCGCGCAATTCATCGATTACGCCCAGGCCGTCCAGGCGATCGTGCAGGTGGTAGTCCACCAGTGCGACGTCCGGCTGCTGCGACAACAGCGCAAGCGCCTCGTCCGCATTCGCCGCGGTCAGCGCGGTCACGCCCCAGCGCTGCAGCAGGCTGCGCATGCCGTCAAGGATCTCGCGGTCGTTGTCCACGCACAGCACGCGCAGGCCGGCCAGCGAATCGCCGCCGACCATCAGGTGCGGCTCCGGCAACGGCGCCGCATGCATCGCGCGCCCGAACGGCACGGTGATCGAGAACACGCTGCCGATGCCAACGCGCGAACGCACGCGCAGCGGATGCTCCAGCGTGCGCGCGATGCGCTGGCAGATCGACAGGCCCAGGCCCAGGCCACGTTCGCCGCCCCCGCTGGGCGTGTCGAAACGACGGAACTCGTCGAAGATCTGCGCCAGGTGATGCTGCGAGATGCCCGGACCGGTATCCCACACCTGCAGTTCCACAGCGCCTTCGCGCAGGCGCGCGGCGATCAGCACGCCGCCTTCACGCGTGTAGCGCAGCGCATTGGCCAGGAAGTTCTGCAACGCGCGACGCAGCAGGCGGCGATCACTGCGCACCGGGCGTGGCCGGTCGGGTGCACGTACGCGCAACTGCAGGCCACGGCCGGCGGCAACCGGCGCGTACTGCGCGACTAGCTCGCGCAGCAGTTCGTTGACGTCGAAATCGGTGATCTCGATGCGCAACGCGCCCGCGTCGAGGCGCGAGATGTCGAGCAGGCCATCGAGCAGATCCTCGGCCGCGCGCAACGATGCGTCCACGCGTTCGGCCAGGCGCGCCTGCTCGACGGTGTCGGGCGTCTCGCGCAACGCGCTGGCGAACAGGCGCGCGGCGTTGAGCGGCTGCAGCACGTCGTGGCTGATGGCGGCGAGGAACCGGGTCTTGGACTGCTGCGCGGCTTCGGCCTCGCGCGTGCGCAGTTCCACGCGCTGCTCCAGTGTCTCGTTGACTTCGCGCAGCCCCTGCTCGGCGCGCTTGTAGTCGGTGACGTCGCTGTAGGTGGTGACGTAGCCGCCGGGCAGCGGACGACCGCGCATCTCGATCACCTGGCCATTGGCGCGCACACGTTCGAACACGTGCGGCACGCCGGCGCGAAGGTGCGCGAGCCGGCGGCGGACCTGCTCCTCGATGTCGCCCGGACCCATTTCGCCGCGCTCGGCGTTCCAGCGGATCAGGTCGCTCACCGGGCGACCGACGTAGAGCATGCCGTCGGGATATTCGAATAGTTCCTGGTAGCGGCGGTTCCATGCGACCAGGCGCATTTCGGCGTCGACCACGCTGACGCCCTGGCTGATGTTTTCCAGCGTGGTGGACAGGATCTGCCGGTTGAAGCGCAGCTCCTGGTTGGCCTCGTCGAGCAGTGCGACGACTTCGCCCAGTTCCATGCCCGAACCGCGCAACGCGGTGGTCAGCGTGAGGCGCGCCGACGCCGCGCCGATGGCCGAGGCGAGCAGGCGTTCGGTGAACTGCGCCAGCGCGCGATCGGCCGGCTGCTCCGGTTGCCACGTGCGGCCCTGCTGTTGTGCGTATTCCTCGAACGCGCGGCGCGCGTGGCGCTCACCGACGATGCGCTCGGCCAGCGCCAGCAGTTCGCCGCCGCGCACGTTGCCCGCCCAGCCGCCCGGACCCAGTGCCGGGCGCTGTACGTACGGGTCCAGGAACGGCGCAGCGAGAAGCTGCTCCTGCAATCGTGGACGCTGGCGCACGGACACGAACAGGAACACGCCGACGTTGAACAGCAGCGACCAGAATGCGCCGTGCGTCAGCGGATCCCAGCCGTGCAGGCCGAACAGCTGCTCCGGCCGCAGCCAGTCCACGCCGAGCGGGCCGTGTTCGATCCATCCGGTGGCGAACCACCCGCCGCGCGAAAGCGCTGGCAGCAGCAGCGTGTACAGCCACAGCGCGGTGCCGGCAAACAGGCCCGCGAACGCGCCGGAGCGGCTCGCGCCACGCCAGTACAAACCGCCGATCAGTGCCGGTGCGAACTGCGCGACCGCGGCGAACGCCAGCAGGCCGTGCTGCGCCAGCGTGTCCTCGCCGGCGGCGTAGAACGCCGAGCCGCGGTGATAGCCATAGGCCATCATCGCCAGCACCACGATGGTGATGCGGCGCACCCACAGCACCTGCTTGTCGATGCCCATGCTCTCGCCGGGCGCTCGCTCGTGCAGTGCGCCGCCGCGCAGCAGCAGCGGCATGATCAGGTCGTTGCTGACCATCGTCGCCAGCGCCACGCTGGCCACGATCACCATGCCGGTCGCGGCGGAAAAGCCGCCGATGTAGACGATCAGTGCCAGCGTTTCCTGCTGCAGCGCCAGCGGCAACGCCAGCACGTAGGTATCCGGCGAGGCACCGCTACCGGCCAGCAGGCTCTGGCCAGCTAGCGTGATCGGCACCACCAGTAGCGAGATCAGCACCAGATAGCCGCCGAACAGCCACCGCGCCGAGCGCAGGTCGGCCGGGTCCTGGCATTCGACGACGGCGACGTGGAACTGGCGCGGCAGGCACACGATGGCGGTGAAGGCCAGCAGCGTCTGCGCGACGAAACCGGTCGGCAGGCCCGGCGCCGTGACCACCGGCGCGGCCTGCACCATGCGTTCGACCAGATTGCCGCTGCCCGGCAGATGCGCCAGCGCGAACACGCCGATGGCGACGAAGGCGAGCAGCTTGACCAGCGATTCCAGCGCGATCGCCAGCACCATGCCGCGATGGTGTTCGGTCGCGTCGATCTGCCGCGTGCCGAACAGGATCGCGAACGCGGCCAGCATCAGCGCCACGTAGAAGGCGGGGTCGGACAGCAGCCCCGCGTCGCTGGGCACGTCGGCTAGCACCTCCACGCTCATCGCCACAGCCTTGAACTGCAGCGCCACGTACGGCACCGCGGCGGTCAGCGCGACGGCGGCCACCAGCGCGGCCAGCCCCGGCGCGCGCCCGTAACGCGACGACAGGAAGTCGGCGATGGAGACGATGCGGTGCTCGCCGGAGATCAGCACCAGCCGCTCGAGGATGCGCCAGCCGAAGGCCAGCATCAGCAGCGGTCCCAGGTAGATGGGCAGGAAGCCCAGGCCGGTGCGCGCCGCGGTGCCGACCGCGCCGTAGAACGTCCACGACGAGCAGTACACCGCCAGCGCCAGCGAATAGACGGCCGGCCGCAGCCAGCGCGCACGCGGCGTGGTCTCGCGCAGGTCGCCGTAATAGGCCACCACGAACAGCACGCCGACGTACGCCGCCGACACCAGCAGCAATATCCAGCCCGGGATCACTCGCGCCTTCTCCTCCGCTTGAGGAGCGAGTGTATGTCGCGGCAGCGCCGCAGTACCCGGGCACGCGCCGGATGGTGCTGCCGCGGCCCCGTTCAGCCCGACGCGGGGAGGCTCACTTCTCCTGGATCACGCCGACACCGCCGTGCTCGGTGACGAACAGCAATCGGCCCGCCCCGACGACGGCCATGCCGTTGGGCAGGTCCAGGGTCGAGGGCAGCGGACCGGCGGGTCCGTTCCCGCGCAGGCCGAGCGTACCGCCGAGGACGCTGGGCCGGCCGTCGCTGCCGATGCGCATGATGGTGTGGTTCGAATCGTCGCTGATGTACAGCGTGCCGTCGGGGCCCGCGTCGAGCCGCCCGGGTCCGCAGAAGAGGAAGGCGCAGCGGATGAGCAGGTTGCCGTTGTCCGTTCGCTCCAGGCCGTCGAGGTAAGCGCGGTATGCCTCCAACGGCTGCGGGACCGGCAGCACGCGCGCGTGCAGGCCGTCGTCGCGCAGTTCCCACACCACACCGGACCCGTCCAGCACCAGCAACTCGTCCGCTGGACCGACGGCGACGTCGATGAAGCCGTCCGGCAGGATGCTCTGCTCCGGATTCTGTTCCGCGAGCCGGATGGCCGCGCGGATCGCTTCCTCGTGAGTGGCGACCGTACTCACCTGCCCATCGTAGCCGATGCGGCGCACCACAGCCTCCCGGGTGCCGGCGACGTACGGACTGGTGTCGAGGACATACATGTTGCCGGTGCGGTCGAACGCCAGCCGTTGCGGCTTCCAGAACGTCGCGGTCGCGAGCGGACCGTCGCGACGTGCACGGTCGGACTCCTGGCCGGCGAAGGTCTCCAGCGTGCGTCCCTGTGCGTCGAGGCGGCGGATGCGGCCGCTGTCGCCGTCGGCGATGTACAGCCGTCCCGCAGCGTCGAATGCGAGATCGGCCGGATAGGTCAGGCGCGCGCGTTGCAGCGGGCCGTCGTCGATCCCCTCGACACCCGGTTCGCCGATCTTCGCGAGCAGGTTGCCGTCACGATCGAGGCGAATCACCGTGTTGTCCAGGCGACGGGCAATGTAGATGGAACCGTCCGGTGCCTGCGCCACCGATTCGAAGCCGCCACCTGCGCGGCTCTCTTTCTCGGCTGCCGTCTCGTCGGTGCCATGGCCGATGAGTTCGGGGATCCGACCGCTCCGGTCCAGGCCGAGGATGCGGTCGAAGTCGGCGAGATAGATCAGGCCATCGGGTCCGACAACGATGCTGCGCGCATCGTCGTTGCTCTCGTCGTCGCGCGCGTGCACGCGGACCAGTCGGCCGTCGCGATGCAGGGCCAGGACTACGCCGCCGTTCTCCACGGTCAGGTACACGGTGCCATCGCCCGTCGGCGAGATGCCGGCCAGCGCCTCCACTTCATCGCCTTCGGCGGTGCGGGCCGGCAGTGTCAGCATCGGCTCGGCGCTGCCGTCCACCACGCGCCACAGCGCCGTGTCGGTGGCCAGGTACATCGCTGCGTCGGCGGCAGCGGCAATCGCGCGTGGCGCGCCGATCAACGAGGTGACGTCGCGCTCGTCGCTGTCTTCGGCCGATGGCGCGTCGCCGCCGGCCGCAAGCGCGGCATCGGCCTGCACAGCCGCGAGGGCAGCGTCGTCGGCATCGGACGACGGTGCACCCACCGGCATCGCCGGCGGCGCCGACATTGCATAGGACTCGTCCGATGCAGCCAACTCCACGCCGTCCTTCAGGCGCAGACGCAGTGTTTCGACGCGACCGTCGGACGTAACGGTGCGGATCGCCTGGTTGTAGGTATCGGCCACCCACAGCCGCCCGCGTGCATCCATGGCCAGCGCACGGGGCGAGTTGAAGCGCGCGGTGCCGCCCCTTCCGTCGGCGAAACCTTGTTCGCCCGGCGCTCCCGCCAGCGTGGTGACCTCGCCGTTCGGGGCGATCCTGCGGATCACGTTGTGGTGGCCGTCGGCCACAAAGACGTTGCCGGTGCTGTCGGCGGCAAGTCCCCGCGGATCATGGAACAGCGCCTGCGTGGCGGGCCCGTCACGGTGTCCACGTTCGCCGCTGCGGCCCGCCAGCGTCGTCACGCGTCCATCGGCGGAGACGCGGCGGATGGTGTAGGCATAAGGCTCGGCGACGAGCAGGCCACCGCGATACGGATCGGCCGCCAGCACCAGCTTCCGGGTGAAGCGCACCGCGGTACCGGTGCCGTCGAGATTGCCCTCTCCTCCGGGAGGGCCAAGGATCCAGTCGATCCGCCCCGTCGCCGAGGCCGGAGCAATCGCTACACACAGTAGACAGGCCAAGGCGGCAAGACGGAACGTGGACGGCTTCATGCGAGGTGTGGCTCCAGGAGGGGGCCACACCTTACCCAGCGGATTCGTGCACCGCAGTGCGGAATTTGCCTTATCGGCCGGCAGCTACATCAGCGAATCGGCCAGCCGGGCAATGCCTTCCAGGCTGCGATGCCAGCGCGGACGCGCGCGCCAGCCTGGCAGTGCCAGCACTTCGGCATCGGCCAGGTAATGGTCCTCGATGGCCCGCAGCCGCGCGACCACGTCGCGGTCGTAGCACAGCATGCCTGCCTCGGCGTTGAGCGCGAAGGAACGGATGTCCAGGTTGATCGATCCGATCAGCGCGATGCCCTCGTCCACGCTCAGGTGCTTGGCGTGGAGGAAATGCGGCCGGTACAGGGCGATGCGCACGCCCGCCTGCAGAAGTTCATCGTAGTAGGAACGCTGCGCCCAGCGCGTGAGGCGCTGGTTGTTGCTCTGCGAGAGGATCAGCTGCACATCGACGCCCGAGAGCGCCGCCACGCGCAGCGCACCCAGCGTCACGTCGTCCGGCACGAAGTACGGCGTGGTCAGCACGACGCGGCGACGCGCGCGCTGGATCAGCGCGGCCACCACGTTGCGCGCGTTCTCGAACGGATACGCCGGGCCGCCAGGCAGCAGCTGCGCCGGCGTGTTCCCCGCTGCCGTTTCGACGAAGGCGTCCAGCACCAGCCGCTCGCCCGTCTCGATGAACCAGTCGCTGGCGAACAACGCCGCGATCTGCCGCACCGCCGGACCTTCCACGCGTGTGACCAGTTCGCGATTCGGATGCTTCGGCACGAAGTCCGCATCGGCCAGGTTCTGCGAACCGACATAACCGATGCGCCGGTCGATCGACGCCAGCTTGCGGTGGTTGCGCAGGTCCATGCGCGAGAGGCTGCGCCACCGCAGTCCGCCGGAAAGCATCGCGCGCACCTCCACGCCGGCGGCGCGCAGCGGCCGTGCGAACGCTCGCAGGCCCGGCTTGGCGCCGACGGCGTCCAGCAGCAGCCGGCAGCGCACGCCGCGGTTGGCAGCGCGTTGCAGCGCCTCGGCCACCGACCGCCCGACCCGGTCGTCGAACATCAGGTAGTACAGCAGGTGCACTTCCTCGCGCGCCGCGCCGATGTCGGCCAGCAGCGCGGCCAGCGACGCGTCGTAGTCATCCAACAGCTGCACCGCGTTGCCATGCATCGGCATGAAATCGCCCAGGCGCTCGGCGAGCCTGGCGATGTCCGCCGCCGCGCCGTCTCCTTCGCCAGGTTGCCAGCGCAACGCGCCCAGCCCCGCCTGGCGTTCACGAATCAGCTGGGATGCCTGGGCTTGTCGCTGGCGACGCACGCGGGCCAGCCACGGATGCCCCAACACCAAGTACAGCGGCAGCCCGAACAACGGCACGAAGCCCACCAGCAGCAACCAGCTGCGCGCCGCGGCGGGCGGGCTCTTCACCGGAATCCACGCCAGCGCGGCCAGCCGGATCAGCCAGTCCAGCAGGAACAGCCAGTACCCGGGATGGAGGTCGTGCGGCATGGCCGCATTGGAACACGCGCGCCGCTGCCTCGCATGGTCCAGGCAATAGCGCCGTTTGGGACTCGTCTGATGGTCCGTATGCGCCGCTTCCACGAGCCTGCGCGCCTCACAGGAAGTCAGCAGATCTCATGAGTCGAGCAAACTGGGCAGATAAGGGACAACAACTGCGTCTGGGTCCGACGGACTCTTCGCAATGGCTGCGATGCATTGGCGCATCTCGCCTCGGTGGCGTGGAAATGCAGGCGCCGGAACTGTCGCTGTGGCTGCAGGCCCGCGGCAGCAGCTGGGTGGACGCGAAGGAAGGCCGCTTCCATCTTCGCGAGGGAGACTGGATCGCGTTCTCGCGCGACGCACGGCCCGTGGTCCAGGCCGATGCGCGCGGCATCTGCGTGGGCGTCAACATCCCCGTGACGACGCTACGGACGATGGCGCACTTCGGCGAGTTCGGCCTGCACGTAGGCCGGGGCCGCGTGGCGGCGGAGGATGCGCTCCGGGTGGCGCGGCTCTGGTACCGCGTTCGTCGCCAGGTGCCGGCTCCGACGACCGATGCGTCGTTGACGGCACCGATGCGCTCGCTGCTTCTTGCGCTGGAGCAGATGCAGGCCAAGCAACGCCAGCAGATGCTTCGCTGCCCGGGCGCGACGCTGACGCGCAAACGCCAGGTCTTCGAGCGGATGCAACGTGCGCGCCTGTACCTGGAGGGGCACTGCGACCGCGTGGTGCGGATCAGCGAACTCGCCCAGCGCGCACAGTTTTCCAGCTGGTATTTCTCGCGTGTGTTCCATCAGGTGTACGGCGAAAGCCCCCAGACCACCTGTTCGAAGCTGCGCCTGCAGCGCGCCGCCGGCCTGCTGGCATCCACGTCGATGGGCGTGGCGGAAGTCGGCTCGGCCAGCGGATTCGAGAACAACTGCAGTTTCGCCCGCAGCTTCCGTGCGCACTTCGGCATGACCGCCACCCAGTACCGTGCGGCGAGCCGTCCGCTGGCGCTCGATTCGCAAACATGCGGAACCTCGCGCGCACGTCATCTCGTAGGTAACGGCGAACTGCTTGGGTTCCCCGCGAAAACCGCATCGCGCAACTCCACGCATAACGTTTCGAAGCGTTTAACGCGCTCATAACAGTTAACTGGAGAGAACCCATGACCCATCGCACCTGGCGCGCCACCGCGCGCCTCGGCCTGCTGCCCGCGGGCATCGCGATCGCCCTGGCCCCGGCCTTCGCCGCCGCCCAGGAATCCGACAAGGACGCCACCACGCTGGACCGCATCGAGGTGACCGGCTCGCGCATTCGCAGCGCGACGCTTGAAACCCAGCAGCCGATCGTCACGATCGGCCGCCAGCAGATCCAGCAGCAGGGCTTCACCACGGTCGCCGACATTCTGCAGAACCTCACCTCGACCGGCTCGCCGGCCATCTCGCGCGCGGAAGCGCTTGCGTCTGGCGAGAACGTGGGCGGCTACTACGTCGATCTGCGCAATCTGGGCGCCCAGCGCACCCTGGTGCTGGTCAACGGCAAGCGCCTGGGCGCCACCACCGCGGGTTACCAGGACCTGAGCCAGATTCCCACGTCGGTCGTCGATCGCATCGAGGTGCTCAAGGACGGTGCATCCGCCATCTACGGATCGGATGCCATCGCGGGCGTAGTCAACGTCATCACCCGCAAGCGTTTCGACGGTGCCGAGGCCAGCGCGTACGTCGGACAGTACGGGCAGGGGGACGGCGAAACGCAGCAATACTCCTTTACGCTCGGCTCTACCGGCGAGCGCGGCGGCGTGACGCTTTCGGTGGAATACAACAAGCAGGAGCCGGTCTGGGCTCGCGATCGCTGGTTCAGCGCATACGGGAGCAAGGGCGCCAACTATCCCCGCGCGGGCTGGAGCCCCATCAGCCAGAACGGCTCGTGGTGTGATCCTGCGGTCTACGACTGCAGCAAGGCGTCCGCCCTGTGGCAAACCCTCGACCATGGCGGCGATCCGACCAACCCCGCCGACTATCACGCGCTGACGTCGTCCGAGTACGCCAATTCCAATGAGCAGATGATGCTCCAGACCGGCATCGAGCGGCGCTCGGTGTTCGGCAGCGCAAGCTACGACGTGACCGATCATGTCGTGTTCAATGCCGACCTGCTCTACAACCACCGCTCCACCGACCAGCAGATTGCCGGCTACCCGTATCAGTCCGATTCGTTCGACACGCCGCTGTCGGGCGAGAGCGCCTTCAATCCCGTTGGACGCGACGTGGAGTTCCGCCGGCGCATGTGGGAAATGCCACGCACCACGCGCAGTGACCTGGAGACGTATCGGTTCTCGGGCGGCTTCAGCGGTGATTTCGAACTCGCCGGAAAGGCTTGGGACTGGGATGCCGGTGCGATGATGAATCGCAACAACCTCACCAAGTTCGGCCGCGGCGACGCCAGCCTGATCGCCACCGAGCAGGCGCTTGGCCCATCGTTCATCAACGCGCAGGGCGTCGCCCAGTGCGGTACCGCGGCCGACCCGATCGTACTGGGCTCGAACATCGGCAACGGCGAGTGCATGCCATGGAACCCGCTGTTGCCTTACGGCGTCGCTGGTTCCGGATCGCTCTCCGACGCGCGGTTGCAGGATTTCCTCTATCCCTACTACACCGACGTGGGCCAGACCCGGACCACCAGCTACACCGCCAACTTGAGCGGCTCGCTCGCCAGCCTGCGCGCAGGCGACCTGGGCATGGCGGTCGGCGTAGAGCATCGCCGCGAAGACGGCCGCTTCGTGCCGGACGCGTTCCGCCAATCCAACATCAGCACCGGATTGCCGTCGACGACGACGATGGGCTCGTACAGCCTCGATGAGGCGTACCTCGAGTTGAACGTGCCGCTGCTTGCCGACGTGACGTTCGCCAAGGAGCTGTCGATCAACCTGGCCACGCGCTATTCCGACTACAGCAACTTCGGCGACACCACCAACAGCAAGTTCGGCTTCACCTGGCGTCCGCTGGAAGAACTGCTGGTGCGTGGCACGTGGTCGCAGGGTTTCCGGGCGCCGACGATCGACGACCTGTATGGCGGCACGAACGGCAGCTTCGAGTCGTACACCGACCCCTGCGGTTCGGCATCGTCCGGCAACGTGGCCGGGAATGAGGCGTGTACTGCGGCAGGCGTGCCCGCCGACTACGTGCAGATGGGACAGGGCAGTATCCCGTGCACCGCGTATCCGTGTCAGAGCCCGTACCAATTCCTGTCCGGCTCGAATCCCGATCTCAAGCCTGAGACGGCCGACACGCGCACGGCCGGACTGGTCTGGAGCCCGCACTGGGTGGAAGGGCTCGATTTCACGCTCGACTGGTACAAGATCAAGATCGAGGACGTCATCTCCGCCGACAGCGTGGACGACATCGTGCACGACTGCTATCGCTTGGGCATCTCCTCGCGATGCGCCAACATCAAGCGCGATGCCAATGGTGTGATCACGATGGTCAACTACGGCCTGACCAACAAGGGGCGCATCGAGACGGAAGGCTACGACTTCGGCGTGAAGTACCGGCTTCCAGAAACCGCGGTGGGCAGTTTCACGTTCGATTGGCAGAACAGCTACGTGAGCTATCTCAAGCTCTGGGCCGACGACAACCCTGCCACCAAGGCGGCAAACTACACCAGTCGCGGCTCGAACTTCCGGCTCCGGTCCAATCTGACGACCAACTGGGAGTACCAGGACTTTGGCGCGACGTGGTCGGCACGCTATTACTCGGGAATGAGCGAGGCGTGCGTGAATGGCCAGAAGAGCCCGGATTGCACCGATCCTTACTACTCCTCGCCCGACACCAACGCGGCTGGCAAGGCCTATCCGCTGCGCAGGGTGGGTGCAAACACGTTCCACGACGTACAGGTGCACTGGAACGCTCCGTGGAATGCCACCGTGGCGCTAGGTGCCAACAACGTGTTCGATCACAAAGCCGCGCTGATGTACTCCAAGCCGAACAGTGACTTCCCGTACTACGGTGGTTTCGATATCGGTCGCTTCTACTACCTGAAGTACCAACAGCGCTTCTGACGGCTGCAGGTCGTGCCCAAGACGCTACGGCCCCGCAAGGGGCCGTAGTTTTCTGTGCGTTTGAGGACGCCAAAAAGAAACCCGCCTTGCGGCGGGTTCTTCGAACAACATCAGGAGGCAAGTCGCTGGATTCCCGCCTTCGCGGGAATGACGCAATGACAAAGGCGTTCGCGATGCGAACGCGTCACTGCGTCACTTGATCTTGCCTTCCTTGTAGATCACGTGCTTGCGAACGACAGGGTCGTACTTCTTGACCTCCATCTTGTTCGGCGTGTTCTTCTTGTTCTTGTCGGTGGTGTAGAAGTGACCGGTGCCGGCCGAGGAGATCAGGCGGATCTTGTCGCGCTTGGAAGCCATGGTTCAGTTCTCCTCAGATCTTCTCGCCGCGGGCACGCAGCTCGGCGAGGACGGCATCGATACCGTTCTTGTCGATGGTGCGCAGGGCAGCGCTGGAAACACGCAGCTTCACCCAACGGTTCTCGGAAGCGACCCAGAAGCGGCGCTCGTGGAGGTTGGGAAGGAAACGGCGGCGGGTCTTGTTCATGGCGTGCGAGACGTTGTTGCCGGTCGTCGTTCGCTTGCCTGTTACTTGGCAGATACGGGCCATACGCACCTCGAAAGGTAAATGGTGTCTCCCTTGGCCAGGGAGGCGGCGGCCCCTCCGCGCCCGGACTTCCGGAGGCGGCACACGATGCGGGTGGTTGAACCTGGCTGCCGGTGGCGGGACGGAATCGTGCTTCCGGGCCCGCCCGGTCGACGCCCCTGAGGGCGAACCGGACGCAGCGAGCCGCGCATTATGCCCGGGAATCGTTGGCGCGGCAAGCACTTATCCACAAGCGGGGGCTTGGCGGGAGCCCGCCAATCCAGGCCCCGCCCGGCGCGGCGCTCAGTAGATCTCGCGGATCTGCTGGACCTTGCCGTCCTTCACCGTGACCAGCAGCGTCTTCTCGTCGCGGCGGTACTCCCAGGTCTCGGACTCCCTGGCGCCGTACTCGTTCTCGACGACGTCCTTGTGGACCGGAGTGCCGGCGAGTTCGACGAGGCGTCCGACGCTGTCACCAACGGTGAGCACGCGGTTGCCGAACGCGTACGAGTCGGCGGCCTGGGCGGCCGGTGCGAGGGCCAGGCTGGCCAGCAGGATGGCGGCGGTGGTGATCTTGCGCATGCTCTTCCTCCTGAGAACGGATGTGTACCACCGAAACAAACGCGACGGGCGCGGCGGCGTTGACCGCGTCCGACCGCCGGCGGGGCCATGGAGCCGCGCCGGCGGTGCCGGCCCCCGTCAGCTGGCCTTGGCCGCCGCCGACTTCGCGATGAAGGCGCGCACCTGCTGCTCCAGCACGGGCAGCGGCACCGAGCCTTCGCTCAGCACGGCGTCGTGGAACGCCTTGACGTCGAACTTCGCGCCGAGCGCCTTCTCGGCCTCCGCGCGCAGCCGGACGATCGTGATCTCGCCCAGCTTGTAGCTCAGCGCCTGGCCGGGCCAGGAGATGTAGCGGTCGACCTCGGTGGTGACCTCGTGCTCGCTCAGCGCGGTGCGGTCGCGCAGGTAGGCCAGCGCCTGGTCGCGCGTCCAGCCCTTGTGGTGCACGCCGGTGTCGATGACCAGGCGGCAGGCGCGCCACATCTCGTAGGTCAGGCGGCCGAAGTCCTCGTACGGCGTCTCGTAGATGCCCATCTCCACGCCCAATTTCTCGCTGTACAGGCCCCAGCCCTCGCCGTAAGCGGAGATGTACGTCTCGCGACGGAAGGCCGGCAGTTCGCCCTGTTCCTTCGCCAGCGAACCCTGCAGCGCGTGGCCAGGTGCGGATTCGTGCAGGGTCAGTGCCGGCAGGTTGTACAGCGGGCGTGCGGGCAGGTTGTAGGTGTTCACCCAGTACGTGCCGGCGCCGCCGCGGCCGCTGGTCCAGAACGGCGCGATGTCCGGCGGCACCGGGATGATGGTGAAGCGGCCGCGCGGCAGCGTGCCGATGTACTTGCCGATCTCGCCGTCGACGCGCTTGGAGATCCACGCGGCGCGATCGAGCAGCTGCTGCGGCGTGCTCGCGTAGAACTGCTTGTCGGTGCGCAGGAAGTTGAGGAAGTCCGCGAAGCTTCCCTTGAAGCCGACCTTGCGGATGATCTGGTCCATCTCGGCCTGGATGCGCGCCACTTCCTGCAGGCCGATCTGGTGGATCTGCTCGGGATCCAGGTCGAGCGTCGTGTATTCGCGGATCTGCTGGCGGTAATAGGCCCGGCCGTCCGGCATCTGCTCGGCGCCCAGCGTGGTGCGCGCCTTGGGCACGTACTCGCTGCGGAAGAACGTCAGCAGCTTGGCGTAGGACGGGATCACGCGCTCACGGATCGCGGCGATGCCGGCTTCGCGCAGACGCGCCTGCTCGTCGGCGGGGATGCTCGCCGGCATGCGCTTGAACGGCTCGAAGAAGTTCGCCTGCTGCGGATCCTTCAGGTCGGCCACGGCTGCGATCGACACATCGCGACCGTCGAGCACCGCGCGCGGCACGCTGAAACCGCGCGCCAGCCCGGCGCGCATGTTCTCGATGTTCTGGTCGAAATAGCGCGGCACGTCGCGCAGGCGATCGATGTAGGCGCGGTAGTCCTCGGCCGTCTTCAGCGGCCGGCGCGTCATGAAGCCCAGGTTCGACCAGAACGAGGAGTCCGAGTTGAACGGCATCTCGTAGCCGCGCAGGCGTACTTCGGCGGCGAGGTTCTCCACCTGCGCGCGATACACGGCGAAGTTCACCTTGTTCTGCTCGCTCAGTTGCGCCGGATCGATGCCGTCGAGGTCGCGCAGCACGTTTTCCCACACCTTCAGTCGCGCCTGCTGGCTCGCGGCATCGACCGACGGAAGGGTGTGGCGGTCGCTGGAGCCGTCGTTGTCCTCGTCGGCGGCGCCCGTTTCGGCCTGGCGCCACTGCCACTCCTTGTCGTAGATCGCCTGGAAGCGGTCGTCGACGGGACCGGCGAACGCGGCGGAGGAGGCGAGGGCGAGTTGGGCCGACAGTGCGGCGGCAAGAAGCAGTCGTTTCACGAAAAATCCCCGGGACGAGCGAACCGGCCGATCATCGCATCCCGCAGGCGCGTGCGGCATGCGCCGGACGGGCTATGCGACGGAGGTCATGCGGTCGCGACACTTCGGCGGGTTTGCGGCCTCGTGGAGGCAGGCTTGCGGACGAATGGGGCAAAGCGGCTTGTCCGGGCGGAGGCGGCGTGTCTCCGCCAGTCACGGGCCGCGTTTGTTCGATGAAACCTGAAATCGGGTTCTGGTGCGTCGCCCCTGCTGCGGCCGGATCGCGTCGGATGGGTGGATTCCCGCCTTCGCGGGAATGACGGCAAAAAACGGCTCGGCCTGAGCCAGACAGGCATGCACTGGAATTGCTCCGGCTCTGGTGCGTCACCGCGCACCAGCGCCACGTCGGATGGATTCTCGCCTCCGCGGGAATGACGGCGAAAAGACGGCTGGGCCACAGCCAAACGCGACATGCACTCGAACCGCACCCGCGAAACGCACTGAGACGCGCGACGGCACGGCACATCGCCGGGCCGAAGCGATACGCTGGCCTCAGTGCGTCGCCCGATCGCGTTTCCACCCGCGGTGGCGGATGTCCAGGTAGAGGCTGTACGCCGCGGTGAAGGCGGGGAACAGGTTCTGCAGCACGCCCACCGAGTCCTGCTTCTGCGAGAACAGGAAGTAGCTCAGCGTCATCACGCTGCCAACCAGGCTCATGTACCAGAACAGGCGCGGGATCACGGGCTTGCCGTGCTTGCGCGAGGCGACGAACTGCACCAGCCAGCGGCCGCCGAACATCAGCGCGCCGGTCAGGCCGATGATCTTCCACGGCGACATGTGCAGTCCGGTCCATTCGAGCCAGACGATCGGATGGTTCATGAAGTCGAAGTCCATGGCGGTGTCCGGTGGTCTATGTCGCGCCCGATAAAGACGCTTGGTTCCGTCATTCCCGCGAAGGCGGGAATCCAGTGCCTTTGCTTAAAAGCCGATGACCGCACACACAAAAATCACGGATTCCCGCTTTCGCGGGAATGACGAACTGGTGCCGTCTTGGCGGCTATTCGATCTCTTGCACCTGGGTGACCTTGCTGCGCTTGATCAGCCATGCCACGCCCATCAGGTCGCGGATGCCGACCAGCGCGCGCTGCAGGTTGTTGTACTTCGACACGCCGGACGAGCGCGCACGATGGTTCACCGGCACGCTGACCGTCTTCCATCCCGCGCGCTGCATCAGCGCCGGCAGGTAGCGGTGCATGTGGTCGAAGTAGGGCAGGTCCAGGAAGGCGGCGCGTTCGAACAGCTTGATGCCGCAACCGGTGTCCGGCGTGGCGTCGCGCAGCATGTTCGCGCGGATCGCGTTGGCATAACGCGAGGCCCAGCGCTTGCTGCCGCTGTCCCGGCGGTTCACGCGCCAGCCGGCGAACAGGCGGATGTCGGGTGCGGCCTTCGCGCGCTCGTCGAGCAGTTTGGGGATGTCGGCGGGGTCGTTCTGGCCGTCGCCGTCCAGCGTCGCGATCCAGGCACCGCGCGCAGCCTTCACGCCGGTGCGGATCGCGGTGCTCTGCCCGCTCTGGACGAGGTGGCGCACCACGCGCAGCTCGGGCACGTCCGCCTTGAGCGCCTGCAGTACCTGCAGCGTGTCGTCGCGCGAGTGGTCGTCGACGTACACGATCTCGAAGTCGATCCGTCCGCGCAGTGCGGCGGTGATCTCGTGCACCAGCGGCGCGACGTTGTCGCGTTCGTTGAACACCGGCACGACGACGGACAGTGAGGGGCTGGCGGTCATTGCCGGATCATGCCTTGTCGCCGAAGTACTCGCGGCACCAGGCCACGACCTGCGGCAGGCCGGTTTCGATGGAGGTGGACGGGTCGAAGCCGAACGCCTCGTGCGCACGCGCGGTGTCGGCCATGGTCTCGATCATGTCACCCGGCTGCATCGGCTTGTACACCTTCTGCGCCTTCACGCCCGCGGCATCCTCGATCACCTCGATGAAGCGCTCCAGTTCGACCGGCGTGTGGTTGCCCAGGTTGAATACCCGGTGCGGCACTTCGCCCTGCGGCGGATGGTCGAGCGCGCCGAGCACGCCGGCGACGATGTCGTCGACGAAGGTGAAGTCGCGACGCATCCTGCCGTGGTTGAACACGTCGATCGGCCGCCCGGCCAGCACCGCGCGCGAGAACAGCAGCGGCGCCATGTCCGGTCGCCCCCACGGTCCGTACACGGTGAAGAAGCGCAGCCCCGTCGCGCGAAGGCCGTAAAGGTGCGCATAGGTGTGCGCCATCAGTTCGTTGGCGGCCTTGGTCGCCGCGTACAGCGAACGCGGCTGGTCGATGCGCTGGTCTTCGGAGAACGGTGGCGTGGCCGAATCGCCGTACACCGACGACGAGCTCGCGTACGCCAGGTGCTGCACGCCGCGGTGCCGGCACAGTTCCAGCATGTTGACGAAACCGACCAGGTTGCTGTCGACGTAGGCGTGCGGATTGGTCAGCGAATAGCGCACGCCGGCCTGCGCGGCCAGGTGGATCACGTGCGTGGGCGCGATCTCGTTGAACAGCGCGGCCAGCCCGTCGCGGTCGGTCAGGTCCAGCGTGCGAATGTCCACGTCCGGACACAGCGCGGCCACGCGATCGCGCTTGATCTGCGGGTCGTAGTAGTCGTTGTAGTTGTCCAGGCCGACGACGGCCGCACCCCGCGCCTTCAATGCGCGACAGGTATAGGCGCCGATGAAGCCGGCGGCGCCGGTGACGAGGATGGTGCCGGGGGAGGTTTCAGCCATCGTTTGTCTATGTGGGTGGGGGAATCAGTCCGGGCCTGGATGGATATCGAAACCCAGTGTCAGTTTCAGGTCAGCCAGGCCGGCGCCGAGCGAGGGGTCCAGCTCGAAGCCGAACTGGTGCTCGCCGGACAGGCCGACGAACAGCCCGCAGCGGCCGCCGCGGACGAAGAACGTGTGCAATGCGTCGCGGTGCTGCGCCAGCCGCTGCTGCACGCCGCGCAGGAAGGTTTCCAGATCCTCATCAGACCAGTTTCGGGATTCGGGTGTCAGATTCGTGTAGGCGTAGCTCTGCGTGTACACGGGGCTCTGGCGCGGACCCGGGTCGAACGGCTTGCGCTCGCCGGCCCGGTACGCCCGCCTGGGCACCAGTCCCAGTTGGTCGAAGAGCGGCCTGAGGTCGTCGCGCGGGTGCATCGCCCGCAGCGAAACGCTGTAGCGGTACGGGTTCATGCCGGCGCGCCCTGGCTTATTCGGTGACGGTGCCGCGCAGCTTTTCCAGCACGCCTTCGAGCGAATCGAGGTCGCTGTAGTGGATCACCAGCCGGCCCTTGCCGCCACGGCCGTGCAGCACGTTGACCTTGGTGTTGAGCGACTCGGACAGCTCGCGCTCCAGCGCGACGATGTCGGCCTGCGGCTTGGCCTTGGCGGCCTTCGGCCTGGCCGATGAGCCGGTCGGGATCTGCCCCGCCGACAGCTGCTGCACGCGGTGCTCCACCTCGCGCACCGACCAGCCGTTCTCGGCAGCCTGGCGGGCCAGGGCGATCGCGGCCTGCGGCGTCAGCGCCAGCAGGGCGCGTGCGTGGCCCATCTCCAGCGCGTGAGTCTCCAACAGCACGCGGATTTCCGCCGGCAGTTCCAGCAGGCGCAGCAGATTGGACACCGCGGCGCGCGAACGGCCGACGGCCTCCGCGGCCTGCGCGTGGGTCAGGTCGAACTCGTCGATCAGCCGCTGCAGGGCGTTGGCTTCTTCCAGCGGATTGAGGTCCTCACGCTGGATGTTCTCGATCAGCGCCATCGCGACCACGGTGCGGTCGTCGACCTCGCGGATCACCACCGGGATCTCGCTCAGCCCGGCCAGCTGCGAGGCGCGCCAGCGGCGTTCGCCGGCAATGATCTCGTAGCGCTTGCCGCCCAGGTCGCGCACGACGATGGGCTGGATCACGCCCTGCGCCTTGATCGACTCGGCCAGCTCGGCCAGCTTGTCCTGGTCCCAGTGCTTGCGCGGCTGGTACTTGCCCGGCGTCAGCGCGTCGACCGGCAGATGACGCAGCACGTCGCCTTCGACCGCCTCCAGTACCGGCGCTTCGGCCGCCGCCTTCGGGCCCAGCAGGGCTTCCAGTCCGCGGCCCAGGCCGCGCTTCTTGGCTACGCTCATGCAGTCGTCTCCTTGACTTCGCCGGTGCGCGCGGTCTTGGCGGCCTGGTCGCGCTCGCGCTGGCGGCGCAGCACTTCGCCCGCCAGTCCCATGTAGGCGATGCCGCCACGGCTGGCGCGGTCGTAACCGACGATGCTCTGGCCATGGCTCGGCGCCTCGGCCAGGCGCACGTTGCGCGGCACGATGGTGCGGAACACGCGGTCGCCGAAATGCTTGGTCAGCTCGGCCGACACCGCGTTGGCGAGGTTGTTGCGCACGTCGAACATCGTGCGTAGCACGCCCTCGATCTCCAGCGCCGGGTTGAGGTTGGCCTTGAGCGCGTCGATGGTGTCGATGAGCGCGCTGATGCCTTCCAGTGCGTAGTACTCGCACTGCATCGGCACGATGATCGAGTCGGCGGCGGTGAGCGCGTTGAGCGTCAGCAGCGACAGCGCCGGCGGGCAGTCGATCAGGATGTAGTCGTAGTCCGCGCGCAGTCCCGCCAGCGCGGTCTTGAGCCGCTGCTCGCGGCCGGACTCGCCCATCAGGCTGATCTCGGCAGCAGTCAGCTCGATGTTGGCCGGCACCAGGTCGAAGTCCTCGGCGGTGCGCTTGATGATCGAGCGCATCTCGACCTCGCCCAGCAGCACGTCGCAGATCGATTCGTCGATCTCGCGCTTGTCGATGCCGCTGCCCATGGTCGCGTTGCCCTGCGGGTCCAGGTCGACCAGCAGCACGCGCTTGGGCGTGCGCGCGAGCGCGGCGGCCAGGTTGACGGCGGTGGTGGTCTTGCCGACCCCGCCTTTCTGGTTGGCGACGGCGATGATGCGGGCCATGCGGCTCGTCCTGGTCTGGAATGGCGGAAAGAGGCCGGCGTGGGGCCGGACCGGTGATTATGCCGGATGGGGGCGACCGGGGTGGGTCCGCGCGCGCAACGCCGAGGATGAACAAGGCGCGGGGCGCGGGCCAGGGCGACGGACGGCAGCCGATGGAAACGGGCAGACGGCCGCCCGGTCTGCGAATCAATCGCTTAGCGGGCCAACCGGCTTCAGCCGGCCGCGGGCACGCGTCCCACGGCGATCAGGTGCCGTTCTGCTTCCAGACCGGGGACCCGCAGCGGATGCGAGGCCCGCACCTGCCAGCCGGCCGGCAGCGCGGCGATCTCGTCCGCCGGGTACACGCCCTTCATGGCCAGCAGCTGGCCTTCGGGCTTGAGCAGGTGCCCGCCCAGTTCGAGGATCAGCGGCAGGGTGGCGAGCGCGCGCGCGGTGATCGCGTCGAACGTGCCGGGCTCGTCGAGGGCCTCGATGCGGGATTCGGCCACGCGCGCGTCCTTCAGGTCGAGCTGGCGGATCGCCTCACGCATGAAGCGCGCTTTCTTGCCGTTGCTCTCCACCAGCGTGACCTGCAGTCCCGGCTTGACGATCGCCAACGGAATGCCGGGCAGCCCGGCGCCGGTGCCGAGGTCGGCCAGCCGGCCGCCGCGGGCCGCCAGCTCGTCCACGAACGGATGCATCGCAAGCGAATCGAGCAGGTGCTTGGTCACCATCTCGTGCGGATCGCGCACGGCGGTGAGGTTGTAGGTGCGGTTCCAGCGCAGCAGCAGCGCCAGGTAGTCCAGCAGCGGCGCAGCCAGCGTTGGATCCAGCGACAGGGCACGCAGGCCGTCGGCCAGCGTCTGGCGCAGGGCCGGATCGAGAGGGGCGGGGGTGTTCATGCGCCGCGAAGTATCGCCGATGCGCCGGGCGGAACGGTGGCGGCGTCATGCGGGACGCCAGGCCAGCGCGCCGAGGTATTCCGGCGCAGGGCCCAGTTCCTGCAGCGTCCATTCCTCCGGCAGGCCCAGCGCCGCATCGCACTCCGCCAGTCGCAGCGAACCGGCGTCCTCCGCGAACCGCAACCGGTGCAGGCCAAAGGAGATGCCGTGCCCATGTGCCTTCAGCACGGCTTCCTTGGCGCACCACAGTCGCAGGAAGCCGTGATCGCGCACGGCGGTGGAGGGCGCCGCATGTAGCCAAGCCAGCTCCGGCGCGGTGAAGAAGCGCCGCGCCAGTTCCAGCGCGCGCGCGCGCGGGCGCAGCCGCTCCAGATCGATCCCCAGGCGCACGCCCTGTCCGAGCGCCACCAGCAGGCCGTCGCCGCTGTGGCTCCAGTTGCAGTCCCACGACGCGAAGGCCCCTGCCAGGC